>JBEIQV010000050.1:0-14820 GCA_040376335.1 Verrucomicrobiia bacterium
GGCCGCGCAGGTCCTTGCGCACTGCGGCGTAGCCGCCCGCGTCCCAGAAGCTGACCAGGTCGGAGGTGCGCGCCACGGGCCGCCCCGCGGGCGACAGCAGCGACAGGCACAGCGGCACGCCCGCGATGGCGGGGCTGGCGGTGATCGGTGCGCCGATTTCGTAGCTCCAGCGCTGTTTGCCGTCGGCGAGTTCGACGCAGTAGAGGCGTCCGTCGCGGCTGCCGACGAGGATGCCGCCGTCTTTGCAAAGCACGGGCGAACTGTCCACATCGCCGCGCGTGGCGAAGACCCAGCGGGCCTCGCCTTTCACACGATCAATGCAGTGAAGGCGCTTGTCGCGTCCACCGATGATCACGGCGTCGGCGCTGAGCGCGGGGCTGCTGTAGTAGGAAAAACTGCGGTCGCGATACGTCCATTTTGTCGCGCCTGTGGCGGTGTCGAATGCGAAGACTTTTTTTGATTCGTTGCCGAGATAGACCATCGTGCCGTCGGCGGCGGCGCTGCCTGCGATGTAGCTTTCGGCGTCAATCTTCCGCACTTCTTTGCGCTCGCGGAGTGAGACGACGTGGAGTTGTGCGTCGCATCCGCCGAAGACTGCGTGTCCGTCGCCGGTAAGCGCGGGCGTGCCGTTGATGAAATTTTCCGTCTCCACTTTCCACAGCACTTTGCCGCTCGTCGCGTCGAGCGCGTAGAGGCTGTAATCGTAGCTGCCGACGAGCACCCACTTCGCGTCGGACGCCGGGTCTTTCACCCAACTCGCGCCGGCAAGGACTTTGTCGTTCGTCTCGTGCGCCCATTTCTTTGCGCCGGTCGCGGCGTCGAGCGCGTAGAGTTTTCCGTCGCTGCTGCCGATGTAGCAGAGGCCGTCGAGAATGAGTGGCGTCGCCTCGATGGGCCCTTCGGTTTTGAAAGTCCACGCCTCCTTGCCATCAGCGAGGTTCAGCGCGTGGACGATGCCGCCGTTGTCACCGAAAAAAACGCGCCCACCCGCGATGGCCGCGCTGCCTTTCACCGGCGAACCGGCCTTGAACGTCCATCGCAAAACAGCCTCAGCAGGCGCCGCGTCCTCGGAGCGACCATTCAGCGAAGGATTCCCGCGATGCATCGGCCAGTCGGCGGCGAGCAGCGACGTGTGAAAGATAAGCAGCGCGCTAAAGCAGGCTCTCATAGATTTTCGCAAAATCGGCGGCGCTTACGGGGCGCGGGTTGAAATTGGCGGTCCACTGGCGGGCGGCTTCCTCGGCGAGCATGGGGATTTTTTCGGCGGTGACGCCGAAGCTGTGCAGCGGCGCGGCGAGTCCGGCGAGGGCGAGGAGTTTTTCCAGCACGTCAGCGAGGGACTCGGCATTGGGCACGCCGGCAGCGGTGCAGAGTTCCGCGTATCCGGCGCGGGCGGCGGGATCGGCGGCGTTGAAGCGCACGACGGACGGGAGCACGAGGCCGACGGCCTGGCCGTGGACGATGTCGAAGTGCGCGGTGAGCGGGTTTGCGAGGCTATGCGCTGCGCCGAGCATGGATGTTTCGATGGCGAGTCCGGCGTAGGCTGCGCCGAGTTGCATCCGCCCGCGCCCGGCGAGATCGAAGGGCGAGGCGAGGACGTTTGGAAAGGCCGTGAAGGTGAGGCGGAATGCTTCTCTCGCCAGCATGGTGGAAAGCGGCGTGGCCTTTTTGGTGACGGCGGCTTCCACTGCGTGCGAAATGGCGTCAATGCCTGTGCAGGCGGTGACGCGCTGCGGCTGGCTGAGTGTCAGTTCGGGATCGAGAATTGCGATGCGCGCGGCGGCTTTCGTGTCGAGACACGCCATCTTTTGGTGCGTCGCTTCGTCGGCGATGATTGCGGCGCTCTGGCATTCGCTGCCGGTGCCGGCGGTGGTCGGTATGGCGATGAACGGGAGCATGGGCTTGGTCGCTTTGCCGACGCCCCAGTAGTCTTTCATTTCGCCGCCGTTGGTGAGGATGAAATTGCAGCCCTTCGCCGTGTCCATGCTGCTGCCGCCGCCGAGACCGACGATGCAGTCCACTTTTCCAGCGCGTGCGATTTCCACACAGCGCGCGACATCGCCGGTCGTGGGATTTTCGCGCACCACATCATCCACGATGACGGCAAGACCAGCCGCCTCCAGCGCAATCTGCGCGCTCATCGCGTGACCTGCGGCGACGATCCCTTTGTCCGTCACCAAAAGCACGCGTCGCCCACCGAGCGAAGCCGCCAACTCCCCGACCCGGCCCAGCGTGCCCGCTCCGCAAACCAGACGCGTCATGGGCTGCCAGTCGAACGGCGCTAGAAGTTGATCGAGAGTGGCGTGTGGTTGCATCGTGGGCGTTTCGACTCGTTGTCGCAGTAGATGTTCAAGCCGCGACGGGGTGAAATCCTTAGCACTCTCGAAAACGTAGATGGATGACTTTTGACTACGGATGATGCGGATGAACACAGATATTCATCCAAAAGTAGCGATCAATTCTCCGTGTTTGCTTCCAAACTACTGAAGCAAATCCATCCACGTGAAGGCGAAGATTCAACGAATTTCATCGGAATGTCTCTCACTACATGGGCACCTCGCCTGCTAAACAACAACCTGCAATGTCACGCCTTCTTCATACTCCACAGGGGAAAACCCCCTTGTCATCCTTGGTGACTCCCTTACTATTCCTGACCCGCGCATGAAATTGACGCACACAGCCCTTATCACCCTATGCCTCACTTGGGCGGGGTTTGCCGTGGCTCAGTCGCCTTACCAGAGCAGCGCCGATTTTTCCAAATACGCGATGAAGCTCCGCGAGCAGTCGCTGATGCAAATTGAGCCCCAGGTCATCATCCCCACCGAATCCAACCGTTCTGGCGTCGGAGGGCTTTACCCGTGGAAGCTGAATATCGTCACCACTATCTTCTGGGTCGGCGAATCGCCCACCGTTAACAACCCCGTCCATAATTTCTCCAGTTCGTGGGACAAGGAATGGTGGCGCAGCTTCGGCGGCTTCGATAACCCGGATCGCGCCGCCCGTCGCGGACTGCCCGATGGCGGCTCATTGCCCGGCAATTTCATCCCGCAGCAAAACCCATTTTACGTTGCCCTGCCCTACAACGACGTGACAAGAGGCGGGCACAAACCCGAGGCGCGCTTTATCCCGTGGTATAAACAGACCTTTGAGGAAAATGGAAAATCCATCTGCCGCGACCGCTGGATCGCCGTCAAAAAGGGCAACCGCGTCTGCTACGGCCAGTGGAGCGACTGCGGCCCCTTCCGCACCGACCATTTCAATTACGTCTTCGGCAACGAAAGACCCACGCCCAATCTCAATCAGGGTGCCGGCCTCGATGTCTCGCCTGCCATGCGCGATTATCTAGGTCTCGTCGGCATTGATGTGGTGGACTGGAAATTCGTCGAATTCCGCGACGTGCCCATCGGTCCATGGTCGCGCTTTGGCGAAAACAACACATTCGTGATCGAATCACGCCGCAGCCAGACTCGCGTCGTGCAGGCTGAAAAGCGCGCACCCGCCGTCCGCGAAGCTGCAAAAGACGGCCCGGTGGTCGTCACGCAGTAAGGCGACTGCAAATCCCCCTGCACTTGCGCTTGCCGTTTTCCGTGCCCTCGGCATCTTCGCGCCCCTTTTCCAGCCATGTCTGAAATTCCAAAGACCTACGAGCCCGCCGCCATCGAAACGAAATGGTATTCCCATTGGGAAAATACCGGCTGCTTCGCCGCAGACCCGACTTCGCCGAAGCCCGCGTATTCCATCGTCATCCCGCCGCCGAATGTCACCGGCGTGCTCACGCTCGGGCATGTGCTGAACAACACGATTCAGGACATCCTCGCCCGTCGCGCGCGTATGACCGGACACGAGGTGCTGTGGCTGCCGGGCACCGACCACGCGGGCATCGCGACGCAGAATGTCGTGGAGAAAACGCTGCGAAAGGAAGGCGTGATGAAGCATCGCGACGACCTCGGACGCGAGGCGCTCGTCGGCAAAATCTGGGAGTGGAAGGAAAAATACGGCGGCATCATTTTGAAGCAGCTCCGCGCGCTCGGCGCGTCGTGCGACTGGTCGCGCACGCGGTTCACGATGGACGAGGACTACTCACGCTGCGTGTCGCGCGTGTTCGTGGACCTCTACAAAAAGGGCCTCATCTACCGCGGCAAACGCATGGTGAACTGGTGCCCCGCCTCGCTCACCGCGCTCTCGGACGAAGAGGTGCTCATGAAGGAGCAGAAGGGCTTCATGTATCACTTCCGCGTCGAGGTGGTGGAGGAGCCCGGCACTTTTCTGACCATCGCGACCACGCGCCCGGAGACGATCCCCGCCGACACCGCCGTGGCCGTGAATCCGAATGACCCGCGCTACACGCATCTCATCGGCAAGCACGTGTATCGCGCGCTGCCGCTCGAAGTGCCGAAGGAACAGCGCCGCATCCCGATCATCGCGGACGATCACGTCACGTTCGACTTCGGCACCGGCGTGCTGAAAGTGACGCCGGCGCACGATAAGGCGGACTTTGAAATCGGCCTGCGCCACAAGCTGCCGGTCATCGACGTTCTCACGCCCGATGGGAAGATGACCGCCGAAGCCGGCGCGGACCTCGCGGGCCTCGATCGTTTCGCTGCGCGGAAAAAGGCGCACGAAATCCTCGAAGCAGAAGGCGCATTGGAAAAGGCCGAGCCCTACGTGAACAACGTCGGCTTCAGCGAGCGAGCCGACGTGCCGATCGAACCGCGCCTCAGCGAGCAGTGGTTTTTGAAATACCCGAGCGTCGCCGAATCGCAGGCGTGCGTGGCGGACGGACGGATGAAGTTTTTCCCCGACCGCTGGGCGAAGGTGTATGACCACTGGCTGAACGGAATCCAGGACTGGTGCATCTCGCGCCAACTCTGGTGGGGGCATCGCGTGCCGGTGTGGAAATGGCGCAAAGAAAATACGACACGCGCGGCTGCCTATAGTCACCTCTTGTCGGCATTTTTTATGGACGAGGCTGCCGAATACTCGGCGGCCGATCTGGCGATAACAACTTGTCGAGTGAACGGCGAACTCGCATCGCTCACCAGTCCAAAGGACTGGCAGGAGATTACAGAGTCTGATGCACCGGAAAATAACCAAGCCGATGTTTTTGAGATCGAGATTTGCACTTCGTCCTCTGCACTGACGGAAGCACTTGAGCAGATGGGCTTCACCCAAGACCCCGACGTCCTCGACACGTGGTTCAGCTCGTGGCTGTGGCCCTTTGCCACGATGGGCTGGCCGGAAAAGACGGACACGCTCGCGAAATTCTACCCGACCACCGACCTCGTCACCGGGCCGGACATCATCTTCTTCTGGGTCGCGCGCATGATCATGGCGGGCTTCGAGTGGATGGGCGAACTGCCGTTCAAGAACGTCTATTTCACCGGCATCATCCGCGACAAGCAGGGCCGCAAAATGTCGAAGTCGCTCGGCAATTCGCCCGACCCGCTCGACCTCATCGCGAAGTTCGGCGCGGATGCGCTGCGCTTTGGCGTGATGCGCAGCGCGCCACTCGGCTCCGACATTCTTTTCGACGAGAAGAACGTGGAACTGGGCCGCAACTTCTGCACGAAGCTCTGGAACGCCGCGCGCTTCCGGCAAATGCAGGGCGGCGAGACCGAGGCGGACATCGTCCCGACGCTGCTCACGAGCGACGACAAATGGATCCTGCTGCGCCTCGACGCCGCAGTCGCCGAGGTAAGCACCGCGCTCGCCGAGTATCGCTTCAGCGACGCAGCGAACGCGCTCTACCGCTTCTTCTGGAGCGAATACTGCGACTGGTATGTCGAGGCATCGAAGGCGTCGCTGACCGGTGCCGACGAAGGCCGGAAGGCAAACACGCTCGCTGTGATGGACTACGTGTTCTCGCACACGCTGCGGCTTTTCCATCCGTTCATGCCATTCATCACCGAGGAACTGTGGCAGGGCATGGGCTTCGCCAAGGACATGCCCGCGAAGCAGGGCGGCGAGACGATCATGTTCGCGCCGTGGCCGAAGCCGTTCACGCCCGAGGAGCGCGAGTATTTCATCCTCGATGAAACCGACGAACAATTCGCCAACGCCAAATACGAAGTGGTGAACCTCGGCCGCGGACTGCGCCGCGACTTCAACATCGCAAGCAGCAAACGCGTGCGCTTCGTCCTGAAGCCCAGCGCCACGCTCGCCGCCCACGAGACTGCCGTGCTGCAACTCCTGCTCAACGCCGAACCGCTCGAAGTGAACGCCGCATTTTCACCAGCGAAAGGAACGCCCGTCGCGCTCACGCCGCTCGGCGAACTCTTCCTCCCGCTCGACGGCCTCATCGACGTCGCCGCTGAACGCGAGCGCATCGGCAAGGAACTCACGAAGGTCGCGGACGAACTCGCCAAAGTCCGCGCTAAGCTCGCCGACCCGAACTTCGCCGGCAAAGTCCCCGCAAAAGTGCTCGAAGATCACCAGACCCGCGAACGCGACTGGTCCGAAAAGCACGCGCAGCTCACGAAGATGCGCGAGGCGCTCGGCGCGTAACCTGACGTTCGCCGCACTCGACAAGAAGCACGCCGACGCTAAGAACGTCGCCCTTTCCACCTTCATAACAACACGCATGAACATCCGCATCACACTCGCCGTCGCCGCACTCACACTGCCACTCTCCGCTGAAGTCGCCACCACCAAGCCGCCGCAGAAAGGCGCGATCAAATGGGACAGCATGGATCTAGGCCAGTTTTTCAGCGGCACCTACAAGGTGGCAAACACTACATCTTACAAAGGCGTGGCCGTGGCGGTGGGCACACATGAGGCACCGGCAACGATGCTTTTTGACACGGAGCTGTTGCGCTTTCACGCCGCTTGGGAGGGCGGGCTTGCGAAGTTTCCGCGCGGTCGCGGCGGTCTCGAAGGCACCATCGGCGCGGATGGGGATGTCAAACTTTCTACGGGATGGGCGATTGGCGGCGGCGCGGAAATCAAGGACGACCCGCGCGAGCGTCACCAAGGATTGCTCCCCGACACGCACTGGCGCGGGATTTACATCAATGGCGACAAGACCGTGCTCAGCTACGCCATCGGCAAGCAGAGCATCCTCGAAGTCCCCGGAAGCGATGTCCGCGACGGAATGCGCATTTACACGCGCACTTTCACCATCGCAGCGGGCAGTGATGTGAAAGAACTGCTCATCCTCGACGCAGGCGGCACGACCAAGGACGGCGCGGCAGGCGTCATCCTCGCGGAAAACGGGGACAAGACTGCTGGCGTCGCGATTCGCGGCGGGGCTGCTGGTTTGAAATTGGCGGGTAAAGATGGCGGACGTATCGTTCTTCAAATCCCGGCCCTCAAAGCACCGGTGACATTCCAAGTGGCTTTCGCCAGCGCGCCCACAGCAGAAGCAGAAAAGCTCGCGGCTGCACTGCCAGCCAAAATCGAACTCGTCGCGCCCGTTACTTTCACCAAACCCGGCGCACCACGCTGGGGCGCGGCCATCGAGGTTGCAGGCAAACTTGGTGACAGCTCGCAGGCTTACGCGTCTGATGAAATCCCGCTTCCCGAGGAAAATCCTTACAAGTCCTGGTTGCGCCCCGGCGGGCACGACTTCCTGCCCGACGGCACTTGCGTGGTTGCAAACATCAGCGGCGACGTGTGGCTGGTGAGCGGGCTCGACGAAAAATTGGAGCACGTGAAGTGGAAGCGTTTCGCGACAGGCCTTTTTCAACCGCTCGGCTGCAAAGTAGTGGACGGGCAAATCTACGTGCTGGGCCGTGATCAAATCACGCGCCTGCACGACACGAACAAGGACGGTGAGGCCGACTTTTACGAGAACTTCAACAACGCCTGCGTGGTGACGGAAAATTACCACGAATTCGCACTCGATTTGCAGACCGACAGCAAAGGCAATTTCTACTACGCAAAAGGCTCGCCGTGGACGCCGACGAACACCAGCCCGCACCAGGGCACGATGCTCAAAGTGAGCAAAGACGGCTCGAAGCTGGAGATTTTCGCCACCGGCCTCCGCGCACCGAACGGCCTCGGAATGGGCCCCGGCGACGTGCTGACCTGCAGCGACAATCAAGGCCATTGGATGCCGTCGAACCGCCTGAACATCGTTAAGCAGGGCAGCTTTTACGGCATGACGCCCGCAGCGCACCGCGAGCTGGCTTTCAAAAAAGGCGACGGCACGGAGTTCAAGGCCAACCCTTCGAGCGAGGCTGCGCGCAAGGAATTCAAGACGGAGTTTTGGGGCAACTCGCCAATCCCGGTGAACGGCCACGACCTGCCGCTCATGTGGCTGCCGATGGATATTGATAACTCCTCCGGCGGCGAAGTGTGGGCACCACCGCTCCCGGCAGGCGGAAAATGGGGCCCGTGGAACGGCAAGATGCTGCAAATGAGCTACGGAAAAAGCGCGCTCTTCGGTGTGATGCAGGAAACCATCGGCGGCGTCGAGCAGGGCGGTCTCGTGCGCTTCCCGCTGAGCTTCAAGAGCGGCATCATGCGCGGGCGCTTCAGCCCGAAAGACGGCCAGCTTTACCTCAGCGGCCTGAATGTATGGCAGAGCAACGCAGCGAAGGACGGCTGCCTCCATCGCGTGCGCTACACGGGCAAAGACATCACGATGCCCATCGCACTCGCGACCAAGGCAAACGGTGTTGAAATCCGTTTCAGCGGAGCACTCGATGCAGCCAGCGCAGCCGATGTCGGTAACTGGGCTGTGACACAATGGAACTACAAATGGACCGGCGACTACGGCTCATCCGACTTCTCCGCGCTCGATCCGAATAAGAAAGGCAAGGATATCGTTCTAGTAAGCAAGGTCACTCTCAGCCCCGATAAAAAGGGCGTGATCCTCGAACTCGCCGACCGTGTCCCCGCTATGACACTGCGCACCAAGTGCAACATCAAGGCTGCAGACGGTGGCGATGTGACGTATCAGATCGATCAAGCAATCCACCGCATCCCAGGCCAGAAACCGGCGGCAAAATAATAACATCTCGTTAGGGAGATGTAGCTGCTCGAATCATCGGCGCGGAATTACTTCGCGAGGAGGTCGAGGATGGCGCGCTTGTCGGCTTTGGCGGTGGTGATGTTGCCGATTTGCTTGGAGGCGACGTCGGGGTCTTTCAGGCCGTGGCCGGTCACCGTGCAGACGATGCGCGAACCTTCGGGGATGGCGGGGAGCGGGCAGGTGGTGCAGCGGTCTTTGCCGCAGCATTTCATCAGGCCGGCGATGCTCGCGGCGCTGGCGGGCTCGACGAAGATTCCTTCGTTCGAGGCGAGCCATGCTTGCGCGGAGAGGATTTGTTCGTCGGTGACGATGTCCACTGCGCCGCCGCTGTCGCGCATGGCGGCGGTGGCTTTTTCCCAACTCGCGGGATTTCCGATACGGATCGCGGTGGCGACGGTCTCGGGTTTTTCGACGACGCGGTTGTGAAAAATCGGCGCGGAACCTGCGGCTTGATAGCCGATCATTTTCGGCAGACGCGTCGCGCGTCCGATGCCGTGGAATTCGCGATAGCCCATCCAATACGCGGAGATGTTGCCCGCATTTCCGACGGGCATGATGTGGACATCGGGCGCGTCGCCGAGGGTCTCGATGATTTCAAAGGCGGCGGTTTTTTGTCCTTCGAGCCGGAAGGGATTGATCGAATTGACGATGGCGATGGGCTCCGTCTCGCCGATCTCGCGCACGAGCCGCAGTGCGTCGTCGAAGTTCCCCTCGATGGCGACGACTTTGCTACCATACATGAAGGCCTGCGCCAGTTTGCCGAGCGCGATTTTCCCCGCTGGCAGCAGCACGATGCACGCGATGCCCGCACGCGCTGCGTAGGCGGCGGCGGCGGCGCTGGTGTTGCCGGTGCTCGCGCAAATGACGGCCTTTGCGCCCTGCTCGCACGCTTTGCTGATGGCCATGGTCATGCCGCGATCCTTGAACGATCCCGTGGGATTCAGGCCTTCGTATTTTACGAAAACTTCGCAACCGCGACCGACGATGGCGCTGAGGCGCGGTGTGTGGATGAGCGGCGTGCTGCCTTCGTTCAGCGAGATGACGGGTGTCTTTTCGCTCACAGGCAGGTGTGCGCGCCAGCGGGCGATAACTCCTCGGTCGTGCAGCGTGGTAAGGCTCATGGTGCGAAAAAGGGGCGGACTATTCCGCAGACGCGGCGTCGGCGGCAAGCGGGATCATGAACTTATTGGCGTGCGCTTAAAGTGGACTTCGTGGACACGGCGACCGTCGGCTTTCGTGACAGTGATCTCGAAGTCCTCGATGCGCGCTTTTTCCCCGCCTTGCGGAAGATGGCCGATGAGCTGGGTGACGTAGCCGCCGACGGTGCTCACGTCGTCGCTTTCCAGATCGAGGCCGAGCATTTCGTTCAGTTCGTAAAGGCCGAGCGAGCCGTCCACGTTGAATTCATCCTGCGCGACGCGTCGCATCTCGGGCTTCTCCGCGTCGAACTCGTCCTGAATGTCGCCGACGATTTCTTCGAGCACATTGTCGAGCGTGACGATGCCAGCGGTGCCGCCGAATTCATCCACAACGAGCGCGATGTGCGCGTGGCGACTGAGGAAAAAGCCGAGTAGTTTTTCCAGCGGCATCATCTCGGGGACGTTGTGCAGCTCGCGCTTGATGTTCTCGAAATTCGCGGCGGGCTCGCGCATGAGCTTGAGAAGGTCTTTGATGTGGACGAGGCCGATGGTGTCATCGAGATGCCCGCGACAAAGCGGGAAGCGCGTGTGGCGGCTCTCGGTCGCGTGCTTGAGGTTTTCCTCGAAGCTGTCCTCGGTGTTCAAAAATACGACTTCGCCGCGCGGCGTGGTGATGTCGCGCACGACGCGATCCTTGAGGTCGAGCGCGTTATTCAGTAGTTCCTTACCGAGCGGTGAGACCTCGTGCGCATTCGCGCTTTCGGCGAGGATGAGCCGCAGCTCCTCCTCGCTGTGCGCCAGCTCGTGCTCGCTCGCGGGCTGGAGGCGGAAGACATATTTGAGCAGCCAGTTGGCCGCACCATTCAGCATCCAGATGGCGGGGCGGAATATCGCGTAAAACCAGCCGAGCGGTGCCGCGACCCACATCGTGGTGGCCAAAGGTTTGCGGATGGCGAGGGACTTCGGCGCAAGCTCGCCGAGGATGATGTGGAGGAAAGTGATGCTCGAAAACGCAACGATGAAGCTCGCAGTGCGGATGACGGCCTCGCTTTCAACGCCAAATTTAAAAAACAAAGGCTGCACCATCCGCGCGAGATACGGCTCGCCGACCCAGCCGAGGCCGAGGCTGGAAAGGGTGATGCCGAGCTGCGTGGCGGAAAGATACGCGTCGAGATGCGTGACCGCCTTCCTCGCGCGGGCGGCGCGGCGGTTGCCCTCGGCCTCGAGCGCCTCGAGTTGGCTGGCGCGCACCTTTACGATGGCAAACTCGGCGGCGACGAAAAAGCCGTTCAGCAGCACGAGTGCGCCGACGATGAGGAATTCGAGCGCTATTTGGCCGCCACCGGGCAAATCGCGCACAAGCGAAGCGCTTACTTCGGCCAGAATCGCGGCAAATGCGTTCATTTTGTAAAAACAACAAGTCGCAGACCCTTCGGCCTGCGACTTGGAAAAAGGTTCGGCGCGGGCCGGATTACCAGCTCGATTTGGTGACGCCGGGGATGAGGCCGTGGCTCGCCATTTCGCGGAATTGAATACGCGAAATCTGGAAGCGGCCAATATAGGCGCGCTTGCGGCCGGTTGCGTTGCAGCGACGGCTCAGGCGGACGGGTGAAGCATTGCGTGGAAGCATGGAAAGGCCGATGTAATCGCCCTTCTTTTTCATTTCAGCACGGATTGCGGCGTATTTCGCCACAGTTTTTCCTTTGCGTTTTTCGCGTTCGAGCCAGCAGGTTTTTGCCATATATTTTCTAAAGTGAGGCGCGGAAAGTAGGTGGCCGCCCAAAGAAGGCAAGCCAGATTTCAGCTATTTGTTCATGGAAGATACCATTCGCAAAATTTGCGAACATATTGTCCATTATGCCAACATGGTTCCTGCTGACTTTAGCTTTGCCATCACCCATTACCTTTAAACATTCATGACCTTCCGGGCTTTGATTCTCATGCTGTCGCTGCTCCTTCCCCTCGTGGGACGGGCCGCCGTTGTGATCAATGAGATCCATTTTAATGGCGTGGACAACACCGTTCGCAACGAGTTCATCGAACTCTATAATACTGGCCCATCCTCGGAGAGCCTGACGGGCTGGCGGATTTCAGGCGGCGTGGATTACTCATTTCCTGCCGGCACGAGCATCGCAGCCGGGGGCTATCTGCTCATTTCCGAATCGCCGAGCACGATTCTCGCGAAGTTTTCCAAGACCGCGCTCGGCCCGTGGGTCGGCTCGCTGAGTTCCGATGGTGAAAAGGTCAATCTGCGCGACTCCTCGGATAATGTCGTAGATGAGGTGGATTATGCCGTCGGGTTTCCGTGGCCTGTTGCTTCGGGCGGCGACGGGACTTCGTTGGAAAAAATCAACCCGGCACTCGATGGTTCGCTCGGTGCCAGTTGGCGGTCGGCGACGATTCCGGCTGACAATGCCACCAACGACGTTGCCTCGCCGGGCGCGGTGAATTTGCAGTTTGCCACGAATGCGCCTCCGGCCATTAGGCAGGTGCAGCATTCGCCTCAACAACCTACGTCGGCAAATCCCATCGTCATCTCGGCGAAAGTGACGGATTCCAACGGAGTGGCTTCCGTCACGCTCAGCTATCAAGTCGTGGCTCCAGGAAGTTACATCCCGCGCTACCTCTCAAATGTTCCGAGTGGAAATAATATCGCCAGCGAAACTCGCGCGCTGAACCCGGACTTCGAGTTGGCGGCAAACTGGACCACTGTGACCATGAACGACAACGGCACAGGCGGCGATGCGATTGCGGGTGACGGAATTTATTCGGTCACCATTGCAGCAAAACCGCACCGCACACTGCTTCGCTACCGCATCACAGTAACTGACACGCTGAACAACAGCGTGCGCGCTCCATATACGGACGATCCTGCCGCGAATTTCGCCTGTTACATTTACAACGGAGTGCCTGCCTACGGTGCCACAAGCGCGGCCACGTTGCAGACGGTGCCGGTGTATCAACTCATCACCAAGGGCAGCGACTGGACGGACTGCATGGCCTACGAGGGTGGTAAACAAATCAGCCAGGGCCAGCTCGCTCGCTTCTATTACAATTGGAACGGCACGTTCGTTTATGACGGCGTCGTCTATGACAACATCACCTACCGCACGCGTGGCGGAAATGGCCGCTACCTCGGAGCCGGCAAACGCTCGATGAGGTTCAAATTTCATCGCGGCTCCTACGTGACCGTCCGCGACCAGCAGGGAAATCCCTACCCCACAAAATGGCAGACGATCACCACGAGCAAGGGCATCGAAAATCACGGCTCGCTGACATTCGCGCTGAACGAGTGGGCGAACAACCGGCTCTGGAATGCCTACGGAATCCCGGCTCCCTACGCTCACTATTCACACTGGCGAAATGTCACCACCGCCGCCGAACAGTCAGATGATTTCCACGGCGATTTTCAGGGCGTGTTCTTGATTTTTGAGGACTACGACGCGCGTTTCCTCGATGCTCACAACATGGAGAAAGGGAATCTCTACAAGCTGTTGAACCAAACGAATGTCGCGCTGGATCAACAGCGGTATCAGGCACCGAACGGCGCGCTCAACGGCACCGATCACGACTGGATCGAGGCCAACCTCACCGGCTCCACTCCAGCCGCCACGGTGTCGGCCAGCGTGAACATGGACATGTGGTCCCGTTACCACGCAATTTGCCAAGCGGTGCGTCACTACGATTACTGGCCGGACGCGAACAAAAACATGACCTTTTATTTCGAGCCGATCTACACGGCGGAAAATGGAAATCGCGGCAAGCTGTGGATTCTCCCCTTCGACACCGATGCGTCATGGGGGCCGAATTGGAACAGCGGGTTTGACGTTGTTTACAGCGCAGTTTTCGGCACCGCCGGCGGAGGCGTCCCCACGCTTTGGCCTACGTATTTCAATGCTGTCCGCGAAGTCCGCGATCTGATTTTTCAGCCGGATCAAGTCAACGCATTGCTCGACGAGGGCGCGGCGATCATCGCACCGCTCATCGCTGCGGACTACGCCCGATGGAAGACAGCACCGTCCGATGTCGGCAGCTATTCCGGCCTTAACGGCCCCGGAGTGACCTCGCTCGCGAGCCTCGTGCAGGACATGAAAAATTTTGCGTTCGTGGGAGGCAATTGGGCTGGCGGGAGCGTTGGCGCAGGTGGACAAGCGGCATTTCTCGATACCCTTCAGGGATCGCAGGGCGAAAGCGCGACCATCCCCAACACCCCGACGGTTTCCTACATCGGAGCGTTCGGCTATCCGCTGACGGATCTTCGTTTTCAAAGCACGACTTTCAGCGATCCACAGGGTGCCGGGACTTTTGGATCCATGCAGTGGCGCATCGCCGAAATCACCGACCCGACCGCCCCTGCGTATGTCGTCGGCGAACCCCTCAAACTTGAGATCAACGCTATCTACACCTCGGCAGAGATCACGCCATTCGCGGCTACGTTCCAGTTTCCGGCCAACGTCTGCCAGTCGGGGCACACCTACCGCGTCCGGGTGAGGATGAAAGACAACACAGGACGTTACAGCCATTGGAGCAACGCGGTGCAATTCACGCCCCCTGCAGGCGGCGTCACGCAGGACCTCTCGAAGCTTGTCGTCAGCGAAATCAACTACAACCCACCCGCTCTCGGCGCAGTTTCCGGGGACGAGTTTGAATTTCTCGAAATCAAAAACACCGGCAATGTCAGCATTGACCTCGGCGGGCTTACTTTCA
>JBEIQV010000398.1:0-2340 GCA_040376335.1 Verrucomicrobiia bacterium
GATAAAACCGCTGAACATTTTGGGCGGATAAGAGCAAAGGCGTTTGAATTCGTCGCGAAGAAAATGCCGCTACGTCATTTCGACTACGGCTTTGATCACTCCTGTTTCAGGTTTCAGCCATGAGGGGAAGACTTCGATCATTTCGTCAAACTTTGCGTGATGGGTAATCCACGGGCGCGTGTCAATTTCACCCGCCTCGATGTGCGTAATGATACGCGTAAAGTCCGGCGCGAGTGCGTTGCGCGATGCCATGATGGTGACTTCTCGGCGGTGCATAATCGGTGCATGCAGAAAACTGACCTCCGCCTGCGTGATGCCCACAAAAACCAGACGCCCCGCGAATGCGCAGTATGCAAGCGCCGCGCCCATGGACTTGTTACTTCCAGTCGCGTCCACAACCACATCGGCAAGCTGGCCGTTCGTGATAGCGCTGAGCTGCGATAGCGCATCGGACTCCGCTCCGGGTGTGAGTAGAATCGTATCGGCCACTCCCATTTTCTCGCGGACGAATACGAGGCGCGCTGGATTTGTATCCATCATGATGGTGCGCGCGCCGCTGAGTTTTGAAAATTCGAGCGCCGACAGTCCGATGGGGCCAGCACCAATGATGAGCACGTGTTCGCCAGCGCGAGGCGCACCTCGATTGATCGCGTGGCAGCCGATGGCCAGAGTCTCGACCAGCGCGAGTTGCTCATAGCTCAGTGTGCGCGAGACGTGGAGTTTGCGCGCTGGAATCAAATACCGCTCGCACATCCCGCCGTCGCACATCACTCCGATGGTCTTGTGGAATTCGCAGCAATTGGTGTGACCGCGACGACAAGAATAGCACTGCTGGCAATTGATATACGGCTCAACCGAACAGCGTTCCCCCGGCGCGACATTCGTAACGCCCTCCCCCACTGCCAGCACTTCTACTCCAAGCTCATGACCGGGGATGCGCGGGTAGCTGAAAAACGGCATCTTCCCGAGATAGCCGCCGTAGTCCGTGCCACAAATGCCGATGCGATGGATGCGCACGAGTGCTTCGCCGGGCGAAGGCTTCGCTGGCTCTGGTAAATCAAGTGCGCGGAATTTTTGCGGCGCGTCTAGTGATATGGCTCTCATTTTTTACACATGTGAGTTGAACTTCGTGCACACCACTGGTTTCGCAGCGTTCACATTCCGTCCGCATAGGACGAACGAGAAAGGCGTATGAGATTTCATAGCACCGAGTAGAGAATGAATCTCTCACTCGTGGCGAGAAGATCGTTTGGCCGCTGAAAATGGGGACTGGCTTGCCGCGACGCGACACAGCACATTGATGGCATCATGCTAGCGAGAAACAACCGGGAGGGACGATGAGCACCGAACACAAATGCTGTTCAAGTCATCACGGCGAAGTCACGCCGACTGCCGCTGCGAAATATTTTTGCCCGATGTGCCCCGGCGTGGAATCCGACAAACCGGGCGACTGCCCGAAATGCGGCATGGCTCTCGAACGCAATCCCGCTTGGAAACCCGATGCGAAGACCATCTTCACCTGCCCGATGCACCCGGAAATCGAGCAGGATCGTCCAGGCGATTGCCCGAAGTGTGGAATGGCGTTGGAGCCAAAAGTAACCGTTGCCAATGAACCTGAAGATGATGGTGAGTTGAGCGATATGACGCGCCGTCTGTGGTTGGGAGCAATCTGCGCGCTACCTGTTTTCGTGCTGGCGATGGGGCATCTCTTTCCCGGCGCGCCGCATTGGTTCATGGGCGCGGTGTCTCGCTGGACGCAATTTGCGCTCACCACGCCGGTCGTGCTGTGGGCCGCCTGGCCATTTTTTGTGCGTGGAGCCCGTTCGTTGCGCACAGGGCATTATAATATGTTCACCCTCATCGCGCTCGGAGTCGGTGCGGCTTACGCATACAGCGTCGTGGCGATGCTCGCGCCGGGCCTATTCCCGCAGACGATGCAGATGCACGGTGGAGTCGGCATCTACTTCGAGGCCGCCGCAGTAATCGTCGTGCTCGTGCTCCTCGGTCAGGTGCTTGAATTGCGCGCTCGCAGCAGAACCGGCAGCGCCATTCGCGCACTGCTGAATCTCGCACCCGCTACTGCGCGAATCGTGGACGGCAGCACCGAACGCGAAGTCTCGCTCGACCAGATTGCCGTCGGCGCAACCCTGCGCGTGCGACCCGGCGAGAAAGTGCCCGTTGACGGCTCTGTGATGGAAGGACAGTCGAGCGTGGATGAATCCATGCTCACGGGCGAGCCGATGCCTGTGGCGAAAAGTGTGGGCGACACCGTCACCGGCGGAACCATCAATGGCACCGGTGCATTCCTCATGCGCGCTGAACGCGTCGGCAGCGAGACCA
>JBEIQV010000042.1:0-15597 GCA_040376335.1 Verrucomicrobiia bacterium
GTTGCGGGTTCGAATCCCGTTGGCCACCCCACTCCCCAATTCTCTTAGCGCGACCAGGTCGGTTCGCTGATTTTCCCAAGTCCGCCGATGAGCGTGGTGCGGGTGCTGGTCTGCGTATCGAGGAGGATGAGTGAGCCGCCGCCTGCGCAGAGGATGTGGCGTGAATCCGCGCCCCACACCGGATCTTCGCCTTCGCCGAGTGTGCGCACGCCGCCAGCGGCGAGATCGAGCACGGCGACGGTGAATGAGCCGCCGCTGCGGGTGTTGAAGACGACTTTTTTACCATCGGGCGACCACTGCGGCTCGGTGTTGTAGCTGAAGCCGGTGGAGAGTCGCTGCGGTGTGCCGCCGCCCGCTGCGATGCGGTAAAGTTGCGGAGTGCCGCCGTCGTCGCTGCTGTAGATGATCTCGTTTCCATCGGGCGACCAGGTGGGCGAACTCTCGACGCCCGGCGTGCGAGTGAGCCGTCGCGCGCCACCGCCGCCGCTGCCGGTGACGTAAAGCTCGGGGTTGCCGTCCTTGCTGAGCGTGACGGCGATGCTTCCGCCATTCGGCGAAAATGTCGCGCCGGAATTGGTGCCGGGATATTTCATGATGCGCGAGCGCGAGCCGCTGCCGAGTTCGATGCGATAAACGTCCGCGTAGCCGCTTTGGTAGCCGGTGTAGAGCAGCGAGCGTCCGTCTGCGCTGAGGTTCGGCGAAACGGCAATCGCGCCGTCGTGTGTGAGCTGGACGAGATTCGAGCCGTCGGCATCGCATGTGTAGATTTCCTTTTTTCCCGTGCGGCTGGCGACGAATGCAATCTTGCTGCTGGCGATGCCGGGATTGCCGGTGAGCGTTTCCACGATGTCGTCGGCGAATTTGTGGATGCGTGCGCGTCCGGAGCCGCCGTAGCTTTTTGAAAGGACGATCTTTCCACCGTGGTCGGTCACGACTCCCTGTTCGCCGCTCATCTTCGCTGAAAACTCGGCATCCGCGCCGCTGGCTACATTGAAGTAGCCGGAGAGTGTGAGGTCTTTTCGCAGCGTGTCGCCGTCCGCACCTCCGATGCCGGAAAGTGCGATGGTGTATTTGCTGGAGACCTTCACGCGGATGACAGGTGCTTCCGCAGCGAAAATGGTGGCGGTGAGGAGGCAGAAAAGGACGGCGGACAATTTCATGAGCGGAGCTAAGCGGAACATCGCGCGCACGGAAAGCGCGCTTTGTGGCTTTGCGTAAACTTTGCAGTCGCTACGCTGTGCGCATGTCCGACGCGCTCCAAGCAGGCCTCACTAAAGCAACCATCGCCACCGCCGAGCGGCATCTTTTTCTCTGCATCGGGCCGGACTGCTGCGCGCCTGCGGATGCCGAGGTCGTGTGGGAGCACATCAAGCGCCGCGTTCGCGAAACCGGCCTGCGTGCGATGCGGACGAAGGCGCAGTGCTTTCGTATTTGCACGGGCGGGCCGTGGCTCGTGGTGTATCCCGAGGGCGTGTGGTATGGCGCGATGTCAGTCGAGCGTTTCGAGCGCGTGCTGAGCGAACATCTGCTCGGCGGAAAGCCCGTCGCCGAGTGGGTCGTGGCTGTGAACGCCCTTAGCCAGAACGATGCAGACGATTTTTTACCATGAAGGGCATGAAGAGCATGAAGATTTTGAAAGACTCACGCCCCGTTGTTCCTTCATGCCCTCATGGTAAAAAAGAGCGGGGTGGCACCACGAATAGCCGAAGGCTATGAAGGGCAGAGCAGGCGTGGCCGATGTTTTTTCCGAATCTTCATGCTCTTCATGTCCTTCATGGTGTAAAAACGAACCATGGAATTCAGTGAACTTTCGAATCGCGTCATTGGCTGTGCGATAGAGGTGCATCGCGCCTTGGGGCCGGGGCTGCTCGAATCCACCTACGAGCAGTGCCTCGCACACGAACTCAAACTGAACGAAATTCAGTTTCTTCTGCAGCATCCGCTGCCGGTAGATTACAAGGGCATCCGCCTGGACTGCGGCTATCGCGTGGACGTGCTTGTGCAAAATGAGATCATCCTCGAACTGAAAAGTGTGGAGCAATTACTCGGCATCCACGAAGCTCAACTGCTCACCTACATGAAGCTGGCCGGCATCCGGCAGGGGTTCTTGATCAATTTCAACGTGAGGCGACTAAAGGACGGGCTGAAGAGCTTTGTGCTCTGAGCCGCGAATTTTTCACCATGAAGAGCATGAAGATTCGGAAAGACTACCGGCACTCCTGCTCCCCCTTCATGTCCTTCATGCTCTTCATGGTGAAAAATTTACTGTATTGCTTCGCCTACCGCTGCACCTTCCAGCGTGTCTGCCGATTGAGATCCACTTCCTCCGCCGGAACCGCAAAGCCGCAGGCGTTGAGCAGAAAAGCGACGCCGTCTTTCGATCCCATCGTGTCGCGCAAATAGCGCGCGAACAGCTCGACGTATTCCTTGCAGCTATCGAGTTCCAGAAATCCCTCGGCGGCATATTTCGCCAGCTCTTGATCGTGGTTCTCGATCAAATCCAGCAGCGCCTTGCGCAGTCGTTCGCGCATCGTCGGGTCGAGCACGAGCTTGAACGGGCTGGCGGCGGGATCGCCCGGGATTTGCAAAGCGTCGGCGGAAAGATCGGCGGAGTCGGACATGACGTGAAGTGCGTTATCAGCGTGAGCGGGTGGGTCAAGCCGCACCTCTTTCCGTAAGCGGCCAGAAAAATACCCTCCACATTTTCGCGATGTTTGTGACTCTTAGTGCAAAGACCTCATGCAGCTTCGATGAATAACCCGCGCCGCCTCTTTCTTTTTTTAATCATGGGCACCCTCGTCGGCTACTTTTGGTGGCGACTGGATCACCGCGACGTGACACGCGTGCCGGAAAAATTCACGCCTGTGGAAGCGCCGAAGATCAACATCGAAGACGTGAAGGTGCTTGCCGCGATTGATGCGGAATACACCAAGCTCATCGAAAGCGTGGTGCCGAGCGTGGTGAGCATCACTTCATCGCGCACTGTGCTCCAGCAGGTGCCGCTGACCATCGAGGATTTGCTGCTCGGCCGCCAGCGCGCGCAAAAGGCGAAGAGCACTTCGCTCGGCAGCGGCGTCATCGTTTCAAAAGAGGGGCACATTATTTCCAATCACCACGTCATCGCGGGCATGACGGAAATTCGCGCGCAGCTCCCCGACGGTCGCAACGTCGCAGCCCGGCTCATCGGCAGTGATCCCGCGACGGACATCGCGGTGCTGAAGATTGAGGAAAAAAACATCGAGGCGCTGCCGCTCGGTGACAGCGATGATCTGCGCGTCGGCCAGCAGATTTTCGCCATCGGCAATCCCTACGGCCTTGATGAAACAGTGACGCGCGGTGTCGTGAGCGCGAAAGGTCGCCGCACCGCGAACGACAGCGGCGTGGAAGTTCTCCAGCACGACGCGGCGGTGAATCCCGGAAATTCCGGCGGGCCGCTAGTGAACATTCGCGGACAGATCGTCGGGATCAATTCCTCCATCTACACCCGCACCGGCGGATTTCAGGGTATCTCGTTTGCGATTCCCGCGAACACCGTGCGCCGCGTGATGGACGCCATCATCAGTCGTGGACGAGCGGTGCGCGGCTGGCTTGGCGTGGGTTTGCAGGCCGTCACACCCCGGCTCGCGCAAAGCTTCGGCGTCCCGGACACCCGCGGCGCCATCATCACCGAGATCATGCGCGGCTCCCCCGCCGAACTTGCCGGGCTGCAACCCGGCGATGTGCTGCGCAAATTCAACGGCAACGATGTGGGCGACGTGATGTCACTGCGCAAATTGATCGCCGGATTGGAAATCGGCGCAAAAGTCGAAGTCGTCATCATGCGCGGCGGACGCGAAGCAAAAACGACACTCGAAGTAGTGGAAGTCCCGCCCGAACTTTTGAAGCCGGAACGGTAGCGCCTTCCGGAAATTGCGATTCCGTTTCCTGCGCCCTTTACGGATGATTGACTTGCAGAATTTCTGCTTTGCTGCATCTTTTGACCATGCAAGCTACGATTTCAGTTTCGGGACGCGGTCTGATCGTTCTCCCTGTAGAAATGCGGAAGGAAGCGGGGATCCGACCGCAAGACACCCTCATTGCTGAAACGACACCGGAGGGCATCCTTCTGCGCCCTGCCGTGACGTTGCCAGTGGAAATCTACACACCGGAACGGCTGGCGGAATTTGACGCAGCGGAAGCCGAGCTGGCGGCAGTGCTGACCAAGAGAGGCGTGAAGTAGGAAGGTATGCGGGTGTTTTTGGATGCAAATATCCTCTTTTCCGCAGCCAAGAGCAGTGGAGCCGTGAGGGTCTTCCTCGCGGCGCTGAAAAGCAGCGGGCACACGCTGGTGGCGGATGGGTATGTGGTAGGTGAAGCACGGCGGAATCTGGAGGCAAAGTTCCCGGCGGCGATGGTGGATTTCGAAAAAGTGATGGAGGACGTGGAAGCTTCTGCAAAAGCCAGCGGGCCACTGAGGGCCGACCTCGCACCGGGCCTGCTGGAAAAAGACCGGCCAGTGCTGGCCGCCGCAATCCAGCATCGGTGCAAAATTTTGCTGACGGGAGACAAAACGCACTTCGGATCGTTCTACGGCCAAACTATCGAAGGCGTGGAGATTCACTCGCCCGCGAGCTTTGCGGGTAAGGATGGGTGAATGCGGTTTCGTTATTCGGCAGCGACACGGTTCTCGTCTTTCAATTTGCGTCTATCAGCGGAATCTGCGGTTCCATAAGCGTAGCCGCAGTGTTGCGTTCCTTCTGCGCCCTGCTATGTGGGCGGCGTGACTTTCCTGCTGACCAGCCGACTTACGCTGCTCCCCGGTTTTACCGGGCGCCTTTAGCGCGCCTTGCCGGGGAGCCGTCTCGCGTAAATTCGGCTGGCGCTTGCTGCGGACGAGAGCTGGCTTCTTGAAAATTCCCGCAAATTTTACTCACACCAATGCTTTCTAATCCTTCTTCAAAATACCGTCCGTTTCCGTTGATCCAATTGCCGGATCGCCAGTGGCCGAACCGCTCGCTCACCCATGCGCCGATCTGGTGCTCCGTGGATTTACGCGACGGAAATCAGGCGCTCGCCGTGCCGATGAACGTCGCACAGAAACTCGAAATGTTTCAGGCGCTCGTGAAATGCGGCTTCAAGGAAATCGAAGTCGGTTTTCCCGCCGCGTCGAACACCGAGTTCGCATTTAATCGCCACCTCATCGAAGAGGGCCGCATTCCCGATGACGTGACCATCCAGGTGCTCGTGCAGGCGCGCGAGGATTTGATCGAGCGCACCGTCGAGTCGCTCATCGGTGCGAAGCGTTGCATCATCCATCTCTACAACTCGACCTCGCCTGCGCAGCGCCGTGTGGTTTTTGGAAAAACGAAGGAGGAGATCGTGCAGATTGCCCGGCAGGGTGCGCAGTGGATCAAGGATCGTCTGCCGCGTTTGAAGGGCACGGAGGTGACGTTGCAGTATTCGCCGGAGAGTTTCAGCGCGACGGAAGTTGAGTTTGCGAAGGAAATCTCGGAGGCGGTGATGGACGTGTGGCAGCCGACGCCGCAGCGGAAGATGATCCTCAATCTGCCCGACACTGTGGAAGTCGCGATGCCGAATGTGTATGCGGATCAAATCGAGTGGATGTGCCGCAACATCCGCAATCGTGAATCACTCATCGTTTCACTCCACACGCACAACGATCGCGGCACTGGAGTCGCCGCGACGGAGTTGGGCTTGCTCGCGGGCGCAGATCGCGTCGAGGGCACGCTCTTCGGCAACGGCGAGCGCACGGGCAACCTCGACATCGTGATCGTCGCGATGAATCTCTACATGCACGGCATCTCGCCGGGATTGAATTTTTCGCGGCTCAGTGAGTTGCTGGAAATGTTCGAGCACTGCACCGGCATGACCGTCCCGCCGCGCCAGCCCTACGCAGGTGAATTGGTGTTCACCGCGTTCAGCGGCTCGCATCAGGATGCGATCAAAAAAGGACTCGCCGAGTGGGAGAAAAATGGCGGTAAGCAACATTGGGACGTGCCGTATCTCGCCGTGGATCCCAGCGATCTCGGACGCGAATACCGCGAGGTGATCCGCGTCAATTCACAGAGCGGAAAAGGCGGCGTCGCCTATTTGCTGGAGAGCGAATTTGGCATCGAACTGCCGAAGGATATGCAGCGCGAATTCGGCCCCATCGCCAACGATCTCGTAGATGCGCTGGGCCGTGAAGTCCGTGCCGACGAACTCCGCACGATGTTTTGCCGCGAATACGTCGAGCGCACTTCGCCGTGGGAGTTGATTCACTTTCACGCCGACGGAGTGGACGGCGTCTTCCACTGCCGCGCATCGGTGCAAAACGCAGGGCGCGAGGTGAAGATGACGGGCGAGGGCAACGGCCCCATCGCGGGTTTCGTCCAAGCACTCGCCGCGAATGGTGCGCCAGCGTTTGAAGTGACGAATTTCAAACAGCACTCGCTCAGCTCCGGCTCGGAAGCGAGCGCGATTGCCTACATCCAAATCAAGCTCACCGATGGCCGCGTGAAATGGGGTGCCGGTGTGGATACGAACATCGAACTCGCATCCATCAAAGCCGTCCTCAGCGCGGTGAATCGGGCGGCGTAGCAAGCACCCGCCATTCGCCGGGAGCGAGGCCGGCGAGATCAAATTCGCCAAAGCGCGAACGATGGAGGCGCACGACGGGGCAGCCTTGGCTGGCGAACATCCGTTTCACCTGATGATAGCGGCCCTCGGTGATTTCGAGCCGGGCTTCGCGTGTGCCGAGGATTTCGAGTTTCGCCGGAAGGCATGGCTTGTCCTCGCCTTCGAGCATGAGCGTGCCGCTCGCGAACAGCTCGACGAGTCCGGGTGCCAGGTCGGCGCTCGCGGTGACTTCGTAGAGCTTCGGGACTTTGTGCTTTGGCGAAGTCCAGCGATGCACGATCTCGCCGAGGTCGGTGAGAAGCAGAACGCCTGTGGTGTCTTTATCGAGCCGTCCGATGCTGGTGACGGGCGGGTTTCTTTGCAGCCAGCGCGGCGGGAGGATGTCGTAAATCGTCGGCCCTTCACCTTCGTCGTGTGTGCAGACGAGCCCTGCGGGTTTGTGCAAAAGCACGAGCAAGCCGTGAGGATGTTCGATGGGTTCGCCATCCACGAGCACGTTCGTGGGCACGGCTTTGTCGCTCGGGGATTTCGCAGGGGCGCCGCCGACGAGGACACGCCCCGCTTTCAACCACGCACGCGCCTCACTGCGCGAGCAGTAGCCGAAGCGCGAGAGGAGTGCATCGAGACGGAGTTGTTTCACGGCCCGAGTAAAGAAGACGCGCGCAGAAATTGTCCATCGTATTGAGGCCCGAGCGCTGCACGGAGCAAATGCGCGACAAAGCGCAGCGACCATGTAAGGTGCCCGCGTGAAACAGCATCTCGTGCTCTACGACGACCAATGTCCGCTCTGCATTTTCCAAATGAAGTTGCTCACGTGGCTCGACTGGCTGGGAAAACTCGCGCTGGTGCCGCTGACCGATCCGCGGGCTGCCGAGATAGCGCCCCAACTTTCACGCGAGGAGCTGCTGGAAGCGATGCACTGTGTTTCGAAAAACGGGCGCATTTATCGCGGTGCGCGCTGCATCCGGTTTGTGGGAATGCGGCTGCCGCTGATGGTTCCGGTGGCGTTGTTCCTGTGGGTGCCGGGTGTGATTTGGATCGCGGAGCGTGTGTATGCGTGGGTGAGCCGGCATCGGTTGCGCATCAGTCGCATCTTCGGCTGCAAGGATGCGTGCGCGATTCTCCCGGCGCGAAAGCGCGATCAGGACAAGGTGGTGTAGCTTGGCCGGAGGACAAAGGATGACAGATGAAAGGCTGCGCGCCGCGCTGCACACGGCAACCGAGGCATTGATGGCCGAGATGGGGCCGCAGGGATTTTGGACGGGCGAGCTTTCTAGCAGCGCGTTGAGCACGGCGACGGCGGTCACGGCGCTGGCGACGCTGGATCGCGTTGCGCACGCGGCGCTGATCGTGCGCGGGCTGCGATGGCTAGCGGAGCATCAAAATGCGGACGGCGGGTGGGGGGACACGACGCGGAGCAAGTCGAACATCTCCACGACTGCGCTGTGTTGGGCGGCATTCGGCGCGGCGCGAGCGGATGAAGATTTCTGTAACACGATAGAAAAGGCGCAGCGATGGCTCGGCGAGCTGGCGACACTCCCGCAACGCATCGCTGCACGTTACGGAAAGGATCGCACTTTCTCGGTGCCGATCCTGATGACGCTTGCGCTGGCGGGACGCATCAAGTGGAGGCTCGTGCCGAAGTTGCCGTTTGAGCTGGCTGCGGTTTCGCACCGGCTGTGGGGTCTGCTGCGATTGCCTGTGGTGAGCTACGCGCTGCCGGCGCTGATTGCGATTGGGCAGGTGATTCACCACCACGCGCCGACGTGGAATCCGCTCACACGCCTGCTGCGCGCGCTGACAAAGAAAAAAACGCTGCGTGTGCTGGAAGCAATCCAGCCGGTGAATGGCGGCTTTCTCGAAGCCACGCCGCTAACGTCGTTCGTGACGATGAGTCTCGCGGCGATGGGGCTGCGCGAACACGTCGTTGCGCGAAAGGGCGTGGAGTTTCTCGCTGCGTCGCAGCGCACGGACGGGAGCTGGGCGATTGATACGAATCTCGCAACGTGGACGACGACTCTCGCCATCAAAGCGCTCCCGCCGCGCACGCTTTCGCCGGAGCAGCGGCTCACTTTGCGCGAGTGGTTGCTTGGCCAGCAATGGCGCGCGGAGCATCCCTACACGCACGCCGCGCCCGGCGGCTGGGCGTGGACGGATTTGCCCGGTGGTGTGCCCGATGCGGATGACACGCCCGGCGCGCTGCTCGCGCTCACACGCCTCGGCGCGGTGGATGAAATCACGCAGGCCGCAGGCTGCGCCGGAGTGCACTGGCTGCTCGGTTTGCAAAACAGCGACGGTGGTATCCCGACTTTTTGTCGAGGCTGGGGCGCGTTGCCGTTTGATCGCAGTTCGCCCGATCTCACCGCGCACACACTGCGCGCGTGGAATGCATGGCGGTCTCTCGTTGCGGCTGGTGACCGACCGCGACTTGCGCGTGCGACTGCAAGGGCGCTGGCTTTTTTAAAAAAAACGCAGCGTGCCGATGGATCGTGGGTGCCGCTGTGGTTTGGAAATGAGCACGCGCCCGACGACGAAAATCCGCTCTACGGCACGGCGATGGTGGTTTCCGCGTTGCGCGAAGTCGCCGAGGCGGATGAACCCGGCGCTGCTTTGCTAGCGCGTCGAGGTGCCGCATGGATCGCGTCGGCGCAAAATGACGACGGTGGCTGGGGCGGCGTGCGTGGCGTGGTTTCGAGCACGGAGGAAACGGCGCTCGCCGTCGAGGCGCTCGCGGGCACGGAACACGTTGGCGCGTTTCAGCGCGGCGTGGAGTGGCTGGTGACGCGTGTGGAAAGCGGAGCGTGGCGCGAGCCTTCACCGATTGGCTTCTATTTTGCGAAGCTGTGGTATCACGAAAAACTCTACCCGCTCGTGTGGACGACAGCGGCGCTCGCGAAAGCTGCGCCTGCTACGTGAGCGTGCTGTCGTCGCGTTTCTCCAGCCGCATCACCTGTTTTTTTACGACCTCGATGTTCTTCGTCACTTCGTAGAGCGCCTTCACGATTTCGCCTTTCGTGGCGTCATCGCCGAGGGCGTTGAGGAGTGGGTGCATTTTCATCACGGCGACGGCGACGGTGTTGCAGTGCTCGCGGAGTTGCTGGCTGGCGGTTGGGCGATCCATGGCGGCACTTTACTCGCGGCGTTTCGTAATCCAAGACTGCTGTCATGCGAGTCATCGTCACCTGCGGGCCGAGCTACGAGCCGATCGATCAAGTCCGGCGGCTCACGAATTTTTCCACCGGCGAACTGGGCCTCATGCTGTCGGCTGCGCTCACCCGCGCCGGGCACACGGTGCTTTGCCTGAAAGGTGAGGGCGCGACGGCGCAAGTCACAGCGGTGGGAGCGAAAATAGTCACGTTCTCCACGAATGAGGATCTGCTGCAAAAGCTGGAGGCCGAAGCCGGCGCGGCTGATGCCGTCTTTCACGCGGCGGCGTTGTGCGATTATCGAGTGAAGGAAGTGCGTGCGGCCGATGGAACTTCACCCGATGCAAAAAAAATCCCCACGCGCAGCGGCGAACTGACCCTCACGCTCGAACCAACGGTGAAAGTTCTACCGCGACTCCGCGCGATTTTCCCCAAGGCAAAAATCGTCGGCTGGAAATACGAACTCGACGGCACGCGCGACAACGCGCTCGCACTCGCAGCGAGGCAGATAGCCGAGTGTCACACTGATGCGTGCGTGGTGAACGGCGCAGCATGGGGCGCAGGCTTCGGCTTCGTCGAAACAGGACGCGCACCTTTACCAATGGCGGACAAGGCGGCGCTCGCGTTTTTTTTATCTGACTGGATCGGGCAGTCGGTTTGTAGCTAGGGGGGCCGTAATTTTAACTTCCAATTTCGGGGCGAATTTCAAGTTTCATGAGCCGTGCTTGGGGTTGAGTTGCACTCGCAATGTCACATCAGCCTCACCCTGTATTGTGGTTTTAGCTGAATAAAATCAGCAGTCCTTAGCGCGCTTCGCTGGCTACGAGTTCGAGGTATTCGCGGTAGGGGGATTTGGGGGTGTCTTCGATGCAGCGCTGTAAACCTGCTCGGTCGATGAAGCCTTGGTTGAAGGCGATTTCTTCAAGGCAGGCGATTTTGAGGCCCTGGCGGTTTTCGATGGCGGCGATGTAGTTTCCGGCGTCGAGGAGGCTTTGCTGAGTGCCGGTATCGAGCCAAGCCATGCCGCGACCGAGCACGCGGACGTGCAGGGTGCCTCGCCGTAAATACTCACGGTTCACGTCGGTGATTTCGAGTTCGCCGCGCGCACCGGGCTTGAGGTTGCGTGCGATTTCGACCACGTCGCGATCATAGACGTAGAGGCCGGGAACTGCGTATGGACTCTTCGGTTTGTTGGGCTTTTCCTCGATGCTGATTGCACGCCCATCCGGCCCAAATTCAACGACGCCGTAGCGCTCCGGGTCTTTCACTTGGTAGCCGAAGACGCATGCACCGCCCTGCGTGCCGACGAGCCGCAGCGCGTCGCGAAAGAAATCCAGTTTTCCATAAAAAATGTTGTCGCCGAGAATGAGGCACGAGGGGTCGCTGCCCACAAAATCAGCGCCGATGACGTAGGCCTGTGCGAGTCCGGCAGGCTTTGGTTGCTCGGCGTATTCGATGCGCATGCCGAGGCGCGAACCGTCTCCGAGTAGATCGCGGAACATCGGGAGATCTTTAGGTGTTGAAATGATCAGCACTTCGCGCAGCCCGCCAAGCATGAGTGTGGCGAGCGGGTAATAGATCATCGGCTTGTCATAGACCGGCAGCAGTTGCTTGCAGGCGATGCGTGAGAGCGGGTGCAGGCGTGTGCCCGATCCGCCTGCGAGGATGATGGCTTTTTTTGTCATGGCTGTATTGGTTCCGACCCGGTTTGGCGGGCGAATACTTCGATGGTATCGAATTTAGCGCAGAGTTTGTAGTTTGCCATGATGTGAGCGCTCAATGGCGCGGCCCAGACACTGAAGCGCGAGCCTTCGACTTTGTTGATCGCGCGGTCATCAATAACGATCACTGCGGGCTGCTTTTCCTTCATGCGCGCGATGGTCTCGACCGACCAGCGTGAGTTCGTGGTGGCGTTGTCGTTGTAAATTGCGCGCTCGTAGGTGGGGCGATCCGTCATCACGTTGTAGCCGGGCTGGTAGGGGTAGCAGACGAGCCAGTCGCCGGGTTTCGAGTGTTCGACGACGGCACGGCGAACGCCTTCGAGTTCCTTGTGTTCTTTTTGATGCACCCACACGCGCACGCCATTTGCCCCTTCAAAGAATGCCCGCTTGTCCGGTTTGATTTTGAGCCGCGCGGCGATGGTGCCCGCCGAGTAATGATCCATCGCGAACCACGCAAAGACGCCAAGCTGCACGGCCAGCGCGCCCGCCGCTGCCCATCGCCAGCGTAAGCGAATGAGCATCACGGCGCATACTGTGGCCACGATGTAGCAGGGCATGAATTCCGAGAGGTGAGGACGATCCGGGCGGAAAAAGAAGAACTGTGGAAAAGCTGCGAGCGATCCTGTGAGCGCGAGCAGCGCCAGTGTGGATGGATCATCCAGTTTGAAATCGCGCCTCCGCATGCCGCACGCCGCAGACCACGCGGCCCAGCCGATCAGCACCGCGTAGAGCAGCACTGGCGCGTAGGTGAGCATGAAAAGCGCGCTCTTTTCCGCATTGCGGAAAGATAGTGCCTGCTCAATGCCCACGCGCGGGAGCGTGCTGCGATCCGTATTCTTTGCCGTGTTTCCCGCAGATTGCGGTGCTGCGGCGGTGCTGTTGGTTTTTCCGAGCGCGGCAGCAGATTTACCGCCGAGGAAGCGGAACCAGCCGCTGTATTGCTGGAGGAAACGTTCTCCGTAGCCGCCCGCCTGCGCTGCGAGATACGCCGGTGTGTGAGTGACGAGGATCATCCCGCAGAGCAGCGCCAGCGCGGTGAGCGAGCCTCGTAGCCGTGTGCCACCGGGCACGCGCGAATCGCACAACCGCAACACGAGTAATCCCAGCCACAGCAGCCCAAACAGATAGCCGAGGTCTATGCGGATGAGCAGCGTGATGCCCAACACCAGCCCGCCGATCAAAACGCGCCACCACCAACCAGTGACCGGTGCGCGTGCGGCGTTCACTACGCAGAGCGTATTGGCGACGCACAGCAGCGGGATGTAGTTTTTAAATTGCGAGCCGGGAAAAACAACGAGCACCAGCCCGGTGCTGACTGCCAGCCATTCATTGCGCGTCAGCCGTCGCACAAGCGCCCAGCCGCACAGCGCCGTGATCGTGGAGAGCGCGAAAAAATACGCCCGCATGAGCAGAAAATTCACGCCGCCGATTTTAAAAAGAGCCACTATGGGCCAGAACCATCCCACGTTGTAGCCCAGCTCCACATCGCGAATGGGCATCTCGCCAGCGAGCAACCGCATCGCCGTCAGCGCCCCCGTGCCGCCTTCATCGTGAGGATTAAACCAATACGAAATATAGCTGCCGTAGTAGCACAGCGCGGCGAGCACGATCCCCAGCGGAGCCACGAACGGACGCCAGCGAACTCGGAGGCTGGGTTTCGGTGCGGCGTCGTTCATCGCCATCCGTGCTACATAAGGGCTTCGGCTCTGGCAAGCGGTAGCGCCCTTATCTTGCGGATCCATGCGGGGAGAAAAGACTCGGCTCCCTCTGCTTTTCCAACTACTCGGCTGGCATGGAGACACACGCCACACCGAGCATCGAATACCCCTACCAAGTCATGTTTTTTGACACGGATTGCGCGGCTGTCGTCCACAATCTCGCCTATCTGCGCATCATCGAAACGGCGCGCACGATGCTGGCCGAACAACTCGGTTTCGATATGCCCACGATGGCTGTGAAGGGCGTGTATCCCGTGCTGTTGCGCACCGAGGTGGATTATCGCCGACCGGCGAAACTCAGCGATCATCTGCTCGTGCGCGGGCGGCTCGAGAGCATCGAGCGCGTGCGGTTTTGGATGGAGTTTGAGGTTTTAAATAAAGACGCGTCCGTCGTTTTCGTCACGTGCCGCCAGAGTCTCGCGCTGGTGCAGATGCCCGACGCCAAGCCGTTGCGCCTGCCGGAAGACTGGCAGACGCGATTCGCCCATTTGCGGAATTAGCAGGATGGAATGAATCTTGGATTGTTCAGGACGATCATCAGGCGCGGAAAGGGACTGCGCCCCCGTCTGGAGCCCTGCGGTGAATTTCCCCATCCAGACGCAAATAAATCCATCCCTTGGTCCGGTCCCTTGTTCCGGCGAATGACTAAACCGCAGGCGAAATTCCGCGCCCAGACGCTTGCGTTTCGTTATTCGTCATTCCACTCGCCTACTCTTGATTCGTCATTCTCTTCGCCTTCTTGTGCTTCATCCACTCGCGTGCGATCTCGACGATCATCGGCAGAATCGACACAAAGATGATGCCCAGCACCACAAGCTCGAAGTTCTTTTTCACCCACGGAAGACCACCGAAAAACCAGCCTGCGGGAACAAGCAGCCCGACCCAAAGCAGAGCGCCGGTGAAGTTGAAATACATGAACTTCCGGTAGTTCATCGCGCCGCTTCCCGCGACGAATGGAGCAAAAGTCCGGACGATGGGAACAAAGCGCGCGATGATGATCGTCTTCCCGCCGTAGCGCTCGAAAAACTCGTGCGTCTTCTGGAGATACTGCGGCTTGATGAGCTTCGGAAACCTTCGCGAGAGCCTTTCGCCCGCAAACCGCCCAATCGAATAATTCACGGAATCCCCGAGGATCGCCGCAACCAGCATCACCCCGCACGCAATCCAGAAACTCAGACCGCTATCGGGATTTGCGGCAATCGCGCCGACCGCAAAAAGGAGCGAATCGCCGGGCAAAAACGGCGTCACCACCAAGCCCGTCTCCGCAAAAATGATCGCAAACAAAAGCACGTAAACCCCCACCCCATGCTCGCGGGTAAATGCATTGAGGTGCTCCTGCAAATGCAGCACGAAATCCAGAATCTGTTTCAGCGTTTCCATAAAAGGCCGGGACGGTGGCTAAAAAACCACGCGACACGCAAGCCCCGCGTCAAAAATCCAGCACCGGCTGCTCGACTCTGGCGATGACCGATTTCATGGAGCGCGATTAAACTGTCTGACCCTTGTTCTCACTCCGGCTCCCACTCCGCCGGGAAATCCCGCACCACCGTCATATACAACCGCAACCACATCGCATACGACTTCTCCGTCGCATGGGGAAAGTGCATCACACGCACCGCGTCCTTGAGTTTTTGCAGAGCTTCGGAAACCGTCATTGACACCCCATTCCCCGAACCGCTACCCCACCCACAATATGCGCCTCAAAAAATCACCCAGTCGCACACTCACCAGTTAGGCCTATCTCGCGCATGAAATTTATCGCGACATTTTTCGTTTTGCTGATTGTTTGCGTTGGTTGCCAAACGCAGCGCGGGAGGTTGCACTCGGTGGTTTTGACGGACGGCGTTTCCCAATCTGAGGCCATGATCATTGCTGAGTGTTATTCCACCAAACACTTGGGAGACGGCGAGATCACGAGCATTCAAGATGGTGGTGATCGTTGGATTGTGGCTGGGAGGCTCGGTGGTTATTTGGCCAAGCGATTGAGTTTTGATATTGATAAGCATTCCGGCAAGGTCACATCACAGGTTGGACCGAGTTATGATTCTCCATTGGATATTTACCGATAGGCCTAACCAGAGCGCTGCAGCGCCGATGAAGGTTGGTCAAGGGTGTTGTTAGGTGCGACAGCGTTTGGGGCTGTTGGGGAGTGGGTGTGGTTGAGTTTAGAAGATCATAGATTGGTCCCCCCGAGCCGGGGTTTCAGGGGGCGGCGGAACGCCCCCTGAGTTTTCCTGCGGCGCGTAGCGCGTTGTTATTGTTGGGTCGTGCCGCAGTGCTGGCTCGTGTGCCTGCGTTGCGTTTGCTTGAGGTGGACCCCGAAATTCGGGCCAGGGGCTAAGCTATAAAATAGCGGTGGAAGGCGTGTTCAAACACAACACAAAGAACCACCAA
>JBEIQV010000162.1:0-7428 GCA_040376335.1 Verrucomicrobiia bacterium
ACTTGCACTTGTATTCTCAGTTCCTGAAGGGGCTGAGGGTTGGAAGATCGCGTTCGTATTGGGACTGCTCGTGCTCGCCGTGGTTCTCTTCTCATTGGAGAAGCTGTCGGTGGACATCATTACGTTTCTCGTTCTGATCCCTCTCATCCTTTGCGGGATACTCACGCCCGAGCAGGCCTATCGTGGATTCAGTAGTGACGCCGTCATTTCGCTGGCCGCGATTTTCGTCATCAGTGCTGCGCTCACTGCGACAGGTGTATTGGATCTCGTCGGCGCACGGATCATGAAAATCGGCGGAGGCAGTCAGCCGCACGTCATCTTTGCGCTCATGAGCATCGCCGCATTTGTCTCTGCGTTCATGAACAACACGACGGTGACAGCGATGTTCACCCCTGCGGCAGTAGTTCTGGCCCGGCGCGTGAAAATGAACCCCTCGAAGATTCTCATGCCGCTTGCCTTTGCCAGCATCCTCGGCGGAACGATGACCCTTATCGGCACTTCGACAAACATCGCGGTGAACAATTACCTCAAGGATCACAGCTTGCGGCAGTTGACGATGTTTGAAATCACCCCCATTGGCATCATCGCATGTGTGGTTGGGATCGCCTACATGATGTTCATCGGTCGCCATCAGCTACCTGAGCGCGACGATGACAGCCTCACTGCTGGCTACGGAATACGCGAGTATCTCAGCGAGATCGTGGTGATGCCCGGATCACCGCTCATCGGGCAGCGCAGCTACGAACGCGACCTGAGCATTCTGGATTTCCGCATTTTAAAAATCATCCGCAATAAAGAGGAGTTGTTGCCGGATTCACGTGTGATTCTTGAGCAGGGCGACGTGCTGCTCGTAGAGGGAAAAGTGGAGAATCTGATGAAGGTGAAGCGCATTGAAGGCATCGAAATGAAAGCCGAGGTGCAGCTCGGTGATGTCGTGCTCAAGGGCGCAAATATCGGCATCGCAGAGATGCTCGTCACTTTGCAAAGCGAGGTATCGGGTCGCACGCTCAAGGAGGCGGATTTTCGCGCCAAATACGGCCTGACCGTTCTAGCCATCTATCGTCACGGGCAATCAGTCGTGGAGCGAATCGGTGACCTCGTTCTGCGCGTCGGCGATGTGCTTTTGCTGCAAGGCGCTGCCGAGGACATCGCAAATGCCCGCGAGAAATACGGCCTCTCGATGCTCGATGAAGTGAAGCCCACGCTCTATCATCCGAAGCGCGGTCTCTACAGCGTTGGCATCTTTATGGCAGCGATTATCGCCAGCTCATTCGAGATCGTGCCTCTCAGCGTCGCCTTCCTCATCGCAGCGGTATGCACGATTTTCGTGCGCGGTATCACTGCTGAAAAAGCATATGAATTCGTGGACTGGCGGCTCATCATTTTAATCGGCGGTATGACGGCGTTCGGCCAGGCGATGTCGGTGACGAAGAGCGCTGACTTTCTGGCGGATTTGGTGGTGCAGCTTACGGGAGGCTTTGGGCCGTTCTGGGTGATGGTGGGATTTTTCATTCTCACCATCGCGCTCACGCAGCCGATGTCGAACGCCGCCGCCGCGCTTGTCGTCCTGCCCATCGCGCTCAAAGCTGCCGAGCAGATGGGGGTGAACGGCCACAGCTTCGCCATCGCTGTGATGCTCGCCGCCAGCCTGTCCTTTATCACGCCTTTCGAACCGTCGTGCGTGCTGGTCTATGCACCAGGGAAATACCGCTTCCGCGATTTCGTGAAAGTGGGCAGCGGTCTCACATTCGTCGTGGGAGTGGTGATGCTCATCCTCATCCCGCTCTTCTGGCCACTTACGAAGTAGTAAGTTTTGCCGCGGTGACATCCTGCGCAATCTGATCGCGGAGTGCATCCAAGGTTTGAAATTTTCGCTCTTCACGTATGAAGCGCAAAAAGCTGACTTCGACTTCTTCTCCGTAAAAATTCCCCGTGTAGTCGAATAAGTGCACCTCGCAAACACGAGCGCCTACGTCTTCCAATGTCGGGCGGACACCGACATTTGCCACGCCCCGCAGATGGTTTCCACGCAGTTGCATCGTTACTGCATAGACCCCGTTTGGCGGAAGTTTCTCGTTGTTCGTTGCCAGATTTGCTGTTGGAAATCCAATGGTGCGCCCCATTTTTCGTCCTGCGACGACTGTGCCGAGGATGCTGAAGTTGCGTCCCAGTAGTTTTTCAGCTGTGGTGATGTCGCCCGCTTGCACGGCATTGCGAATCGCGGTGCTGCTCACCGGACGTTCGTTCATTTGCACATCTGGAATGCCTATCGCTGCGAATCCCATTTTTTCGCCCAGTGTTTTGAGCAGGTGGATGTTTCCAGCCCTTCCTTTGCCAAAAGCCCAATTTTCTCCGACACAGATTTGTCGGAGTGGCTTTGCTGCCGTGGCGATTTCACGGATGAATTCAGACGGTTCCATCGCAGCAACTGTTTTATCGAATGGGACGATGAGGAAATTCTCGACGCCGAGCGCTGAGATGAGTTGTTGCTTGTGTTGAATGCAGGTGAGCAGAAGAGGGGATTGCTCGGGACGTAGCACGCGGGCGGGATGCGGATCGAATGTTACGACTACGGCAGTGCCACCAGCGGCGCGGGCATCCGTGAGGGCTCTCTGAATGACTGCGCGATGGCCAAGGTGGACACCGTCAAACACGCCAATTGCTAGCACCAGCGGCCCTGGTAGTTCAGAAAGCTCGGCTATGGAATGGAGGATTCTCACGAACTGCTCCTACGCGCCACGCAGGATGGAGACTTGCGGCAGCGACAGCACTTTGGAGAGCACGGCATTTATGTCGCCATTTTTAAGAGCTTCCGTGCTGACGGCCAAATCCACACTGAACTTGCCACTCTTTGTCCTACGCAGTGAGCGAAGGTGGGCGCCGCAACCGAGTTCTTGCCCGATATCGTGCGCGTAGGTGCGGACGTAAAATCCCTTCGAGCAAACCACACGGAAATCAATTTCTGGCAAACGCACTTCGTTGATCTGATGGGCGAAGACATGGACGAAGCGCGGCTCACGCTCAACTGTCTGGCCTTTGCGGGCGAGTTTGTAGAGGGGCACTCCGTCCTTTTTAATCGCGCTAACCATCGGCGGCGTCTGGTAAAAGTCGCCCTGAAATTTAGCAAACGCCGCGTCAATCTGTTCGCGAGTCAGCGGCGGGACGGGCTTTGTTTCCGTCACGACGCCATCGGCATCCTGACTGTCAGTGACTTCACCGAGTTTGAGTGTGCCGACGTATTCTTTGTCCTCGGCCATGATCAAATCCTGAATCTTGGTGCCGCGCCCGAGCGTGAGGATGAGCAATCCCGTGGCAAGTGGATCGAGCGTGCCGCAGTGGCCGATCTTTTTTGTGCCCAGAGTGCGACGTGCGATGGCGACGACATCGTGGGACGTCATGCCCGCTGCTTTATCTATGAGCAGGACACCGTCAATTTCGCGGAAGTTGTTCATCAATTGATTGGAGAATTTTTGCCTGTGCGTCAGCGAGCGGGCCTTTCATGCGGATGCCTGCTGCAAGGGTGTGACCGCCACCACCAAATTGCAGGGCGACTTTGCAAACATCTGTGCTCGGATTCTTTGAGCGGAGCGAGACGCGGACACGGCCATCCTCCAACTCCTCGAAAAACACAGCGACGATGACACCCTCGACGGCGCGGATGGTATCAATGAGTCCTTCGTTGTCGTCGGGTTTTACGCCGAGTGATTTGCTGGTTTCTTGCGTGAGAGCAAAACTGGCGACACGGTCGCCGCTCGAAAACTGGAGCGCATTGAGCAGGGATTTCAGCAGTTCGATTCGGCGTCGGGGATAGCTCTCGTAGAGACGCTGCGAGAGGTTGCCGACGTTGACTCCGAGTTTCACGAGTTCCGCGCCGATTTCGTAGGTGCGCGCAGTGGTGCTCGGATATTGGAAGCTTCCAGTGTCGGTGCTGATCGCCACGTAAAGGTTGTCGGCCATTTCGTAAGTGAGCGGCAGTCCGCACTGGCGGAACAACTCAAACAAAATTTGCCCTGTGGCCGGGGAGGTGGAGTCTATGTAATTGAGGTCGCCGAAGCGCGGATTGGAAACGTGATGGTCAATGTTCACCCAAACATCGGCGTGGCCGATTGCATCGAGACACTTGCCGACGCGATCTTTCACGGCGGTATCAAGCACCAGCGCGACGTCGAACTTCTGCGGCTCCGAAGGCGGTTGCTTGACGAGAGCGGAGTGGGGGAGCCATTCAAATTTCTCAAGACAGCCGTCTTCGTTCCAGAGTGTGACGTCCTTGCCGAGCTGTCGCAGGCAAAGTCCCATCGCAAGTGTGCAGCCCAGTGCGTCGCCATCGGGACGAATGTGGGAGACTACGACAAAGCGTTGTTTTTCACGGAGCAAGTCCGCGATTTGTGCGAGAGAACAATTTTCAGTCATGCTTTTCCTCCTCGAGTGGCGCTTCTTTTGGGATGTCCAGTTGGTCGAGCAAATTGAGCACGCGGTCGCCACGTTCACCTGCGGTATCGAGTGCGAAATGGAGTTGTGGTGTCCATTTGATGACGACCCGCTTCGCGAGTTCTTTTTGAAAGCGCTTGCGGTGATCGTGCAATGCTGCGAGTGCCTGCTTCTTTTCATCAAGCGTGCCGAGAACGCCGATGTAAACGTGGGCATGCTTGAGGTCGGGCGTGATGTCCACTTCCTGCACCGTGACGAGTTTGGCCGTGAAAGTGATCTCACGGCGGACGAGTTCGCTAAGCTCGCGCTTGATGAGTTCATTAACGCGGTCGAGACGGTTTTTCATGGCGAGTGAGTTGAAAGGATGTTGGCTGTGTGTTGACTGGCGGTTGGACGTGAAGCCGAGGGACTTCAGTCAACTATGCCGGGACATCAACGGTGCGTCACAGTGTCTGTGGCACTTTTTCCAGTAGGTAGCACTCGATGATATCGCCGACTTCGTAATCGTTGTAGTCGCCGAGTTTGATACCACATTCGAGGCCGCTGCGGACTTCCTTCACATCGTCTTGGAAACGACGGAGTGTCGCGAGTGCACCATCGTAAATTGGCTGGCGGTTGCGCAGCAAACGGGCGCGTCCGGTGCGCGAAATGCGCCCATCGTTCACATAGCACCCGGCGACGACGCCCTTGGTGAGATCGAAAACTTGCTTCACTTGTGCGTGGCCGATGACCTGTTCGCGGTTCTCGGGTTCGAGCAATCCCGCCATCGCTTCCTTCACCTGATCGATCAGTTCGTAGATGATGGAGAATAGTTTGATCTGCACGCCTTCACGCTTCGCAGCATTCGCGGCGTTGTTTTCTGTTTTGGTATTAAAGCCGATGACCACCGCGTTGCTAGCCGCTGCGAGAAGCACGTCGTTTTCCGAGATGGCTCCCACTGCGGAGTGGACGATGTTCAAGTCCACCTTGCGGCTGTCAATTTGTCCGACGGAAGTGATGATGGCTTCCATTGAGCCCTGAACGTCACCTTTGACGACGAGATTGAGTGTGGGTTTCTTCCCGTCAGCGATGGTCGCAAAAAGATTTTCGAGTGTGGCGCGTTTAGGTTGGGTGAGTTTGCCAAGGCGCTTTTCCTCTAGGCGATCGTTGCTGAGCTGCTGTGCCGTCTTCTCGTTTTCCATAACGAGGAGTTCGTCGCCGGCATTGGGCATTCCGCTGAATCCGATCACTTTTGCAGGCGTTGCGGGGCCAGCTTCCTTCATGTTTTTTCCAAACTCATCCACGAGACCTTTCACTTTGCCCGAGTAGTCGCCGCAGATGAAAGGTTCGCCGATTTTTAAAGTTCCCATGCGGACGATGACCGTAGCAGTAGGGCCACGACCTTGTTCGACTTGTGCTTCGATGACCGTGCAGCGCGCAGGCACACTCTCGCTGGCGCGCAATTCAAGCATCTCTGTTTCAAGAAGGATGCTCTCAAGTAGTGCGTCGAGGCCTGTGCCTTTTACTGCGGAAACTGGGCATACGATGGTTTCGCCACCCCAGTCTTCCGGGGTGAGGCCTTTTTCCTGTAGCTGGCCTTTCACGCGATCCACGTTGGCGTTCGGCATATCAATCTTCGTGATCGCCACGATGATTTTCACATTCGCAGCCTTTGCATGGCTGAGTGCTTCGAGAGTCTGCGGCATGATGCCGTCGCCGCTGTCCACGACGAGCACGACGATATCGGTGACGTTCGCGCCACGCGCACGCATGGATGTAAATGCGGCATGGCCCGGCGTATCGAGGAAGGTGATCGAGTGTTCCTTCCCGTTTTTATCTTTGTGCTTAACGGAGTAGGCGCCGATGTGTTGCGTGATTCCGCCCGCTTCGCCATGGGCAACCCGCGTTTTGCGAATCGTATCCATCAGCGTCGTCTTGCCATGGTCCACATGGCCCATGAAAACCACGATTGGTGCGCGGTGTTTCAGTTCGTCAGGCTTGGCAGCGATCTGTTCCTTCTTGGGTGCTGGTGGTGCTTCGACTTTTTGGTCGGGCTTGTGGACTCCAGCTCCTTTTTCACGCTTCTCCTTTTCAAATTTCCAGCCGTTCTTTTCGCAAACTTTTGCAGCGACATCAGGTTCGATGGTCTGATTCTGGTTGGCGAAGATGCCCATGCTCATCAAATCCTTGATGAGGTTGAAGGGCTTCAACTGCATCGCAGTCGCCAGATCTTTCACGATGATAGGCGGCTTGATGTGAAGAATCTTTTCGCCGCTCTCGTTCACTCCGGTCGTCGTGTTCGCAGGAAGTGGAGGGGCTACAGGCTCCGGCGCGGCTACTGGCTCGGCGGGGGTGTTAATACCCGTAATTTTCGGCAGGGCGATGCGGTTATTCAGAGTGGACTGAATTCGCTCGCGAGGCTTCTTCGACTTTTCGGGACCGTCAATCAGCGAAATAGCTTCTGCTGGCTTGGCTGGCTTGGCTTTTTCTTTTAGCGCCTTTTTGGGCGCAGCTTTCTCGGCAGCAGCCTTTTTGGCTTTTTCCTCCGCCTCTGCGGCAGTGCTGCGCTTGGCAGTGATCGGCTTAAGAAGCGACTTGCGGGCCGGCTTCTCGTTCTCGGTGGTTTTGCTGCTCTTGCTGCTCTTTGTTGGCATGAAAATGTGCGCTGTGTTTCATGGCGTCTCCTTATTGGGAGGCCACGGCTTGTTCGTTGGCTTTGGCTGCGATCTTCGCCGCCTCCGCCGCATCAATGCTGGCTGCTCCGACGATGTCCTCTGTGGTCATGCCGGCAAAAATATCGGTTGTGTTGAGTCCTGCCTCGACGAGGGCGTTCGCTGCTTGAGAGGAAATGCCAAACGCTTTCTCCAGCGCACCTGCCGCGACGGACTTGCTGGCATCGAAGGCTTCCTTGGCAGAAGTGTCTTCCTCAATGTTGATTTCCCAGCCGCAAAGGCGGGCGGTGAGGCGGGCGTTTTGGCCGCGCTTGCCGATGGCGAGTGAAAGTTGGTCGTTGTCCACGCG
>JBEIQV010000228.1:0-5553 GCA_040376335.1 Verrucomicrobiia bacterium
GAAGCGGTCGAGCAAACCAAGTTCCAGCCCCTGCACTTCAGCCGACGGCGAACGGCGCACGAGATTCGGAATCGGCTCTGCGCCCGCAAGCACGCGCGTGCCTGCGTGAATGCCGGGAAGAAAGTCGGAACTGAAAACTTGCGTGCCCGCGTAGGGCAATTCCGGCGCGAGCACGACAAACGAAGGAAGATTTCGATTTTCCGTGCCCAAACCGTAGCTCACCCACGAACCCACGCTTGGCCGCGCGAAAGTGACCGAACCGGTGTGAATGCCGAGCGTGGCTTGGAAGTGATCGTTGTGGTCGCCGCGCATCGAGCGCACGAGGCAGATGTCGTCCATGCACTCGCGAATGTGTGGAAACAGATCACTGACCTCGGTGCCGCACGTCCCGCCGGGTTTAAAATCCCAAAGCGGCGGCAGATAGTGCGACGCACCCGGTTTATCGGAAGTAGGCTTGCCGCCATCGGCTTTCAGTCGCGGCTTTGGATCAAAGGAATCCATGTGCGACACGCCGCCCGTCATAAAGAGGAAAATCACCCGCTTCGCCTTCCCCGGAAAATGCGCGCCCTGCGGAGCCAGCACACCGCCATCCTCCGCGAGCAGTTGATTCAAAATGCCGGGAAACAACATGGAGCCCGTAACCAGCGAGCGAACCATCTGTCGGCGTGTGCAGCAGTGTTGATTCATATTTTTAGACAATCGCACAAAGAGGCTTCATTCGATGAAAACAAACTCGTTTGTTCCGAATAGCACGCGGCAATAGCTTGCCAGCGCTGCCTCGGAACTCTGCACGGCTGTGCTCTTCAATGCGACCTGAGCTTGTGCGAGATATTCCTGCGCGGTCTTGATTTCATCGGGCTCGGCGGGACGACCGAGGGTGATCTCGTTCACGTAGGACAACCGTGCGGCTTCGTCGGAAATATCGCGTGTCACTCGCTGGGCAAGCACGGTCGCCTGTTCATGTGCAAACTTCGCATTCATCACCCAAAGCGCTTGGAGCGGCGTGTTGCTAATTGGGCGGACAGCGGTGGTCGCATTGGTATCCGCGCCATCGAAAGTGGACATGAACGGCTGCTTTTTGATGCGCTGCTGCATGATGTAAACGCTCCGCTTGCTCGTCGGGTAATCAGCGAAGAACTGCTTGTGCTGAGTATATTGCCATTCGCTCTCACGGGGAAACGGATGCTGCCCGCCGGGCGATTTATCGAGCGTGCCTGCGATCATGAGAATGGAGTCGCGCAATTCCTCCGCGCTCATGCGGCGGCGGTTGAAATGCGTGAGCAGATCGTTGTTCGCATCCTTCGTCTTGTAGTCGGGATTTTCATCCGAGGTCATCTGGTATGCGCGTGAAAGCATGATGTCTCGATGCATCGCCTTGACCGACCAGCCGCTCTCCATAAAGCGCGTCGCCAGCCAGTCGAGCAACTCGGGATGTGTCGGACGTTCGCCGCGTGTTCCGAAGTCGTTCGGCGTTTTCACTAGCCCGCGACCGAAGTGATATTGCCAGATGCGATTTACCATCACGCGGGCCGTCAGCGGATTTTTTGAATCCGTGAGCCAGTCCGCCAACACGCGACGCCCGCTGCCCTTTTCCTCCGGTGGCAGCGTCTGCCCCCCGAGCACGGTAAGGAAACCGCGCGGCACCTCCTCGCCCGGCGAACGCACATCTCCTTTTCGATGGAGGCGCGCATTTCCCACACGCGTGCCTTCCATGACTGCGTATGCCTTCGGATAAGCATCTGCGTTTTTTACCAGTTCCTTTTGCCGAGCCAGTGCCGCTTCGCGTTCGCGACTTGCATCCAAAAATGTGCGCTGCGGCTTTTCGGAAACGACCTGCGTCGGGTCGGGCTCGTTGTCTTCCGCCTTTCGCGAAGGCAGCGCCTTCCATTTCGCACGGGCTGCTTTTTCGCTACGCTCCAGCCGCTTTTTTTCCTCATTTAATTTCTCCACGGTCTCATCAAGTCGCGCGAGTTCATCGGCCTCGGCCTTGCGTTTTGCAGCCTCGTCGGGATTGGAGATCAGCGGCGTGAAATCCTTTGTGTGCTTGTAAATTTCCGTCCCGGGAAAGGCGAAGGTCGAACTCTCGAAAATGCCGTAAAGCGCGTAGTAGTCGCGCATCGGCACGGGGTCGAATTTGTGATCGTGGCAGCGCGCGCAGCTGAGGGAGATACCAATGACGGTCTTGCCCATGTTATCAATGAGGTCTTCGAGCGTGAGGTTGAAATCGTAGTTCCGCGAACCGAAGCGGCGTGCTGTGGCCAGATAGCCAGTGGCCACAATCTTTTGAAGCCGATCTTCGTCATTCACAGGTGGTAAAATATCGCCGGCAATTTGCTCGCGGAGGAACTGGTCGTAGGGCTTGTCCGTGTTGAAAGCTTCAATGACGTAGTTGCGGTAACGATACGCAGACGGAACGGGATAGTCGGAATTGCAGCCGGACGTATCTGCGTAGCGAACTACATCAAGCCAGTGCCGCCCCCACCGCTCGCCGTAGTGCTGCGAAGCCAGCAGCCGATCCACCACCTTTGCAAATGCCTGCTCCGAAGTGTCAGCGAGAAATGCGCGCATCTCCTCCGGCGATGGCGGTAGTCCGGTGAGGTCGTAGGTCGCCCGGCGCAAAAGCACGCGTTTGTCCACATCAGCACCCGGTGCCAGACCGTTCTCCTCCATCTTCGCGAGGAGAAAACGATCAATCTCCCCGCGTGACCAAATCGGATTTTTGACCGCAGGCACCTGTGGTTTCTGCACAGGCTGAAACGACCACAGCTTTCGCCCTTCATCCATTTTCGCTGCGAAATTTGTGTCCGATTTTCCGGTGGATTTCCCTTCGCGCGGATCGGGCAGCCCCATTCTCACCCACTCCTCAAAATCCTTCACCTGTTCCGGCGACAGACGGTGCTTCGGCGGCATTTGCAGGTCTTCATTCGTATAGCGAATCGCCTCTATCATCATGCTCTTATCGGCATTCCCGAGCGTGGCCGCCGGCCCCGAGACTCCGCCTTTTAAAATATCGCTGCGTGAATCCAGCAGCAGCCCCGCCTTCACCTTTTCAGAATCCGTGCTGTGACACTTCGCGCAATGCTCGCTCAAAACTGGGCGAATTTTCTTTTCAAAAAACTCAATGTGCTCCGGCAAATCTGCTGCACGCACAACTCCCGCCGTCAGAGCGACAGCAAGAATGATTTGCATGATGCGGTGCTGTTTCATGTGAAAAGTAAGAACATGCGTGCGCTGGGCTTTTGCAGCATCCCAACATGACCCGCAACCGCATTCATGCTTTGGGGGAAATTCACACCGAAACGGCGAAATTTACGTGCCTACGCCGAGACGCATCAATGAGCACCTATACTTACTTTTCAGCAGCAGGCTCGGGCGTCGCCGCAGGTTTTGTATCGCCGTCCTTTTTGGCTGCGTCCTTCTTTTTACCACCCTTCTTCTTGCCACCCTTTTTTGAATTCTGAACCTGCTCGGTGCCCGTCTTGTCTTTTTTCTTCTTTTTTGGTGAAAACATTTTCCACGCAACCAGAGACAAAATGAGAACGGCGCCGAGGATGATGAGAAGGTGCGTATTGGTGAATGCTGCACGCCGTTTCGTGGTTGAGTTCATGTAGTTGAGATAGGATGGCACTATGTAGCTTTGGGCGGGTGAAAAGTAGAATCACTTTGGCGTGACGCTTCCGTCACTCGCCAAAAGGCCGCTAAACACAACCAAAGCAAGCCCGCAGAAATGCCGTGCTGGCTCCAAAGAGCTTGTATTTTTCAGCCTCCCGGCGATTTTCGCCGCCCAATTTCCATGGCCAAGAAAAGTATTCGCGACATCTCACTATCCGGTAAACGCTGCTTCGTGCGCGTAGATTTCAACGTCCCGCTCGACGAAAAAGACGGGCAGATGGTCATCACCGACGACACGCGCATCAAAGAAACGCTTCCCACGCTGAAGTTCCTCATCGAGGCCGGAGCACGAGTCATCCTCGCCTCGCATCTCGGTCGCCCAAAAGGACAGCGCGATCCGAAGCAATCACTCCGACCCATCGCCGCGCGCCTCAGTGAAATGATCAAGCGTCCCGTGGATTTTGCGGACGACTGCATCGGCGATGCCGCAAAAGCTAAGGCGATGGCGTTGCAGGACGGCGGTGTTCTTGTGCTCGAAAATGTTCGCTTTCACGCAGGTGAAGAAAAGAACGACCCGGAACTGGCGCGGCAGATGGCCGACCTCGCCGAGGTCTATGTAAACGACGCTTTTGGCTCCGCTCACCGCGCACACAGTTCGACTGCCGGCGTCGCGGCCTTTCTCCCCGCAGTCAGCGGTCTGCTGATGGAAAAAGAGCTCACCTATTTGCATGATGAACTCGAAAATCCCGAGCGCCCGTTCGTGGTGATTCTCGGCGGCGCAAAGGTGAACGACAAAATCGAGGTCATCAATCGTCTGCTCGAAAAAGCCGATACCATCATCATCGGCGGCGGCATGGCATACACATTCCGCAAACTGGTTCAGGGCATCGCCATCGGAAAAAGCCTCTACAAGCCCGAGTGGGAACCCATCGCGCAAGCGGCCATCGAAAAGGCGAAGGCGCGCGGTGTGAAACTGCTCATTCCCGTGGATGCGATGGTCACGGATGCGTTCGACTTTGACGCGAAGAAACTCGGCAACATGAAGCTCGCAGCCGAAGGACAGGACATCGATCCCGAGTGGGAGGGCGTGGACATCGGGCCCGCAAGCGTGAAGCTTTTTGCCGACGAAATCGCGAAAGCGAAAACAGTGATTTGGAACGGGCCGATGGGCGTCTTTGAAATCAAAGAAGCCGCGAAAGGCACGTTCGCCATTGCCGAAGCCATCGCGGCCAACCAGCGCGCGAAGACGATCATCGGCGGTGGTGACAGCGTGAAGGCCGTGAAAAAGGCCGGCGTCGCTGACAAAGTCACTTTCATCAGCACCGGCGGCGGTGCGAGCCTCGAACTCCTCGAAGGCAAAACGCTCCCCGGCGTCGCAGCACTCAACGAGAAATAAACATTCAACTTTTCAAAACCACATGCGCAAAAAAATCATAGCGGCCAACTGGAAGATGAACATGACGCTCGGCGAGTCCGAGGCGTTCTTTGAAACATTCCTTCTCGAACTCGGAGAAGACCGAAAAGTGGAGGTAGTCGTCGTGCCGCCTTTCACCGCACTGGCGAAAGTCGGCGAAATTTTACGCGACGTGCAGACCGTGAAACTCGGCGCACAAAACATGCACTGGGAAAAATCCGGCGCATTCACCGGCGAGATTTGCGCAGGGATGCTGCGCGAATTGTTCGTCCACTACGTCGTGCTTGGACACAGCGAGCGCCGCACTCTTTTCGGTGAAAGCGACGAGATCGTGAACAAGAAGACACTGGCCGCGCTCGCGAATTCGCTGCGCCCAATCGTGTGCATCGGCGAAACGCTCGCCGAGCGCGATGGCAACCAGGTCGAAGCCGTGCTCGAAAAACAAATTCGCGGCAGTCTCGCGGGACTGACAGCCGATCCACTGGAAGAGACCGTAATTGCCTACGAGCCCGTCTGGGCCATCGGCA
>JBEIQV010000349.1:0-3133 GCA_040376335.1 Verrucomicrobiia bacterium
CGGGCTACCCTTTTTTATCGTGCCGAGAAATTGTCCCTCTGCCGGCTTGGAACTCACGGCTGCATCGCTCGTAGTGTTGATCCGTAGCGATTTTACCGAGATGTCTTCGAGGTAAATCGCGCCGGGTTCACGGAGGAGGCTGCTTGCGCCGTAAGCGAGCGTGGGAATGACGAGCGCGAGTAGTAGAGCTTTCACGGTTGGGTAGAGTAAGTGCATTTGTCGGAACGGCGAGGCGATTTATTCATACGAAATGCGGCGCGGTGTTGCTTCGTTATCGCTCATTCGTCATTCGTAATGACCCATGACACGATCATCCGAACTCTTCGCAGCCGCCCGCCGCTACATCCCCGGCGGGGTGAATTCTCCTGTCCGCGCTTTCCGTGGGGTGGGGGGTGAGCCGTTTTTCGTAGAGCGCGCGAGTGGTGCGCGCATTTGGGATGCGGATGGGCGTGAGCTGATTGATTTCGTCGGAACATGGGGCCCGGCCATTCTCGGGCACGCGCCGCGAGTGGTGCTGGATGCAATAAATGCGACGGCGCAGCGTGGCGTGAGTTTTGGCGCACCGCACGCACTCGAAGTGGAAATGGCGCGGACAATTTGTGAATGGGTGCCGAGCATTGAAAAAGTGCGGATGGTCAACAGCGGCACCGAAGCCACGATGTCGTGCGTCCGGCTGGCGCGGGGCTTCACCGGACGCGGGAAAATCGTGAAGTTCACCGGCTGCTACCACGGTCACGTGGATTCGCTCCTCGTGAAAGCCGGCAGCGGTGCGCTCACTCATGGTCACCCGGACAGCGCGGGCGTCCCCGCCGAACTCGCTGCGCTCACCATCACCCTTCCATTCAACGACGCCGATGCACTTCGCGCCGTCTTCGCCGAGCAGGGTAAAGAAATCGCCGCCGTGATCGTCGAGGCCGTTCCCGCGAATGCAGGTCTATATTTCCCCGAGCCCGGATTTTACGAACTGCTCTGGAAGCTCTGCGCTGAACACGAAGCCCTCGTGATTTTCGACGAAGTGATGACCGGCTTCCGCCTCGCACGCGGCGGCTACCAGCAAATCATCGGCATGAAACCGGACCTCACCGCGCTTGGCAAAGTCATCGGTGGCGGCCTGCCGGTCGGCGCATTCGGCGGGCGGCGCGAAATCATGGACATGCTTTCGCCCGACGGCCCCGTGTATCAAGCAGGCACGCTCAGCGGAAATCCGCTCGCCCTCGCTGCCGGTCTCGCGCAGCTCCACGAATTGGAGCGCGTGGACGGCTGGGCGAAATTGGACGCGCTCGGTGCGGAGTTCGAGACTCGCGTGCGTGCTGGTCTTAAGCGCGCGGGCTGCGACTACAACTTCCGCCGCATCGGCTCGATGTTCTGCCTCTATTTCACCAATGGCCCCGTGCGAAATCTCGCCGAAGCATTCGCCAGCGACAAAGCCGCCTTTGCGAAATTCTTTCACACTTGTCTCGATCGCGGCGTCTATTTCGCCCCTTCGCAATTTGAAGCCGGCTTCCTCTCCCTCGCACACACAGCCGACGATCTCGCAAAGGTCGCCGACATCGCTGCGGACGTGCTTTCAAATATCTAGCATGTTTCGCCTTCTCTTTTTCCTGCTCACGGTCGCCGCATTTGCCGAGGAGCCGTTCATCTTTGAAAAAACGCCGGGCCGTTTGCCGAAGGATGTGGTGCCGAAACGCTACGCAATCCGCATCGAGCCGGATGTGGAAAAGGCGACGTTCACCGGACGCGTGGAGATCGAAGTCGAGGCCCGCAAAGCGGTTCCGAGCCTCACGCTGAATTCGCTGAAGTTGCAGATCACATCGGCAACGCTCGATGGCGCGGCGATCACGGCGAAAGTGGACGACGGCACGCAATTGCTCACACTCAGCGGTGCTGAAATCTCGGCGGGCGCGCACAAATTGACGCTGGAATTTTCCGGCAAGCTGACGGAGCAACCGCAAGGGCTTTATCTCACGCGCTATCAATTGCCGGATGGCAAATGGCAGAAGGCACTGGTCACGCAGATGGAGCCTTCGGATGCGCGGCGGATGTTTCCGTGCTGGGATGAGCCGGTATTTCGCGCGGTGTTCCAACTCACAGCCGTGGTGGCGCAAAAACACACCGCGATTTCGAATATGCCTGCCGAGCGCGAAACAGCTCTGGCAGATGGGCGGAAGGAGATTGTCTTCGGGGCTTCGCCTGCGATGTCGAGCTACCTTGTCGCGTTTGCGAGTTCGGAGTTAGAGAGTATCGAAGACGAGGTGGCTGGAGTGAAACTGCGCATTTTCGCAACGCCCGGTAAGCGAGCGCAGATGCGCGTGGCGATGGAGGCGACGAAGCAGGTGCTGCCGTATTTCAACGAATACTTCGGCGTGAAATATCCACTACCGAAGCTCGATCAGGTGGCTTTCCCGAGTGTCGGTGCGGCGGGGATGGAGAATTGGGGCTGCATCATTTACGCGGACACGTCGATGCTGCACGACGAAGCGAGCGGCGCGCAGTCGGGGCGTGAGCATGTGTTCGACGTGGTTGCACATGAGATCGCGCATCAGTGGTTCGGCGATTTGGTGACAATGGCGTGGTGGGATAATCTCTGGCTGAACGAAGGTTTTGCATCGTGGATGGATACGAAGGTTGCCAATCATTTTCATCCCGAGTGGAAGAAGTGGCTGCGCGCTGCTGGCGGTCGCGAGGGCGCGATGCGGCTGGATGCGCGCGCGACGACGCACCCGATACAACAAAGCATTGCGAATGAAGCCGAGGCGCTGAAAGCGTTTGATGAAATCACTTATCAAAAGGGGCAGGCTTTTCTGCGGATGCTGGAGACTTGGCTCGGTGAGGAGAAATTCCGCGCAGGGTTGCGGCTCTATTTTTCGCGGCACGCAAACTCCAACACCACAACCGCTGATTTGTGGGCTGCGCTGGAGGAGACATCGGGGCAGAAGGTTCGCGAGATGGCGGCGGGATGGACGGAACAGCCGGGCTTTCCTTTGGTGAAAGTCAGCATGGCTGGCGAAAAAAGCATCGAACTTCGGCAGGAGCGATTTGTGATTCACCAAAAGGATCCCGCGCCGCTTTCGTGGCTCATCCCCGTGACAGTCTCGCCAGTCGGTGGAGTGCCGCAGGTTGTTCTCGTCGGCAA
>JBEIQV010000207.1:0-6004 GCA_040376335.1 Verrucomicrobiia bacterium
GCCATGACCTTTGAGGCGCGCAGCGTGTCGCGGCGATGGATGAGATAGACCTTGCTCGCGAAGCGCGTGAGGAAATTTGCCTCCTCGCACGCGGAGTCGCCGCCGCCGACGACGCAGACGGGGACGTTGCGGTAAAATGCACCGTCGCACGTCGCGCAGGACGTCAGACCGTGGCCGATGAGTTCGCGCTCGCGTGCGATGCCGAGCCATTTCGCGCTCGCGCCGCTGGCGACGATGAGCGTGCGCGTATCCACCCATTTGCCTTCGACTTCGATGCTCACATGTCCCTCACCGCGGCGTAGTCCGGTGCAGTCCGCATACTGGAAACGAGCGCCGAAGCGTTCCGCCTGCGCCTTCATGTCCATGATGAGTTGCGGGCCCATGATGCCTTCGCGGAAGCCGGGGAAATTTTCCACGAGCGTCGTGGTGGAAAGCTGTCCGCCGGGCTCGTGGCCTTCGAGGACGAGGGGTGAAAGATTTGCGCGAGCCGCATAGATTGCCGCTGTGAGTCCGGCGCAGCCGGTGCCGAGGATGATGACTTTTTCCATAAAACAGATGGTGAGAAAACAGAGTGTGGCGCGCGGCGCAAGCGCATTGGAGATTGCCGCACGTGTGCCGGTCGTTGGATGTTCCCCGGCGATGGATATTCCCGCACCGACAACTTTTGCCTCCTCGCCTACGATCACTCTCGGTGTGCCGCTCGGGCGCGTGTTCATGGAGCCGTTGGTTGGGGAGAAAAATCGAGCACCTGTTTTTCTCCACGAACTGGGCGGGGAAAAGGAGCGCGCCACTCGCGGACCACGCGAACTTTTTGCAGAAACTCATGCGGCGCTTGCGCGTGCGGGGCATCGCGGACCGTGGGGCGTAGGTGGCATCGTGCGGGAAACGGATGAGGCAGCGCAGTTCGCCATCGCAGGCGCGACTTGGTTCACATTCGACCTCTCGCCGGTGCTCGAAGCTCGCGCCGATACGATGTCGCTCGATGAGCTCGACGCTGCCATCGTCGCGCTGGAGGACGCAGGCGTTTATCCGCCCGGATGGGCCGATGCGTATTTGGATCGGGAATTCACGCTCTCGCTCCGGCTCGATGACGAAACGCTCGCCCGCGCCGCCGTGAAATTTGGCCGCGCTCTCGCGCACGCAGAGCAAATGCAGCAGATGATTCGCATCAACTGGATGGGGAAGGGGACTGCGCCCGATGTCGAAGTGAGCATCGCCGCTGCGCCCGTAGCCACCACACGCGCTGAGTTACTTTTCCTCGCCCTCGAAAACCGACGTCGCGCCCTCGGTGCCACCGCTCTCGCGCCAAGCCTCGGCGCGGAACTCGAAATGGGCGACACATTCACCGGCGACACGGCCATCTTCGCCGACTTCGCAGCCATTGCCGCTGCGAGCGCAATCAAACTCAGTCTCCCGCAAAGCGCATCCACCGCTTCCACGCATCTCGACGCCACCGAAGCCGCATCGCTCGCTTTTCTACGCGAACTCGCCTCGCACCAAACGGCTCTCTTCCGCGAGTGGCTAAAGTGCGCACAACTCCACTTCGCCACCGTCCGCCCCGCGTGGCGAATCTCCACCACCGAGGACGACATCCGCTTTCTCCCCGAGGTCACCGACGACGCACTCGCCGCCACCTTCCTCGATGAAAAGCGCGGTCGCCAGCTTCTCCTCGTCACTTTCCCCGTCGCCGCAGCCGAGCTTCGCGAAAAACTCCCCTCCTTCGCATAGCATCGCCGCGATTGTGCAGACTTGGAGCTTGCTCCCATGCGTGCTCATCGCGGAGAAAGCCCGCCCTATGAAACTTCTCCGCACTACCATCGCCCTCGCGCTCACTCTGATTTCCACCTCCGCCTTTGCGGACATCCTCGTCAAGACCGGCGAGAAAGTCGCATTCCTCGGCGACTCCATCACACAGGCAGGCTGGGGCAGCCCGAAAGGATACGTCCATCTCGTAGTTGATGGTCTTGCTGCGAACGATGTCGTCGTGACTCCGGTGCCAGCGGGCATCAGCGGACATAAATCCAACGATATGCTCAACCGCCTCGAACGTGACGTGATTTCCAAAAAGCCCAACTGGATGACGCTGAGCTGCGGCGTGAACGACGTGTGGCACGGAGCACGCGGCGTGAACCTGGAAGACTACAAAAAGAACATCACCGCGATTCTCGACAAAGCAGCGGCGGCGAACATCAAAGTCGTCGTCACCACAGCGACCGTGATCAAGGAAGACCCTGCCAGCGCCGAGAACGTGAGACTCGCTCCTTACAATGAATTCCTCCGCACCCTCGCTGCCGAGCGCAAAGCCCCGCTCGCCGATCTCAACGCCATGTTCCAGGAGCGCATCAAGGCCGAGGACAAGCCCGGCAAAAACACCGTCACCAGCGACGGCGTCCACATGAACGCCGAGGGCGACAAGCTCATGGCGCGCGGCGTCCTGAAGGCATTCGGCCTCGACGAAGCGCAGATGAAGAAGGCCGAGGATAAGTGGGCCGGTAAGTAATCAAAACCGCTCGCATCTAAAAATTCAGAAGGCAGGAAGTCGTGAGACCTCCTGCCTTCTTCTTTTACAATCAGGCCGTCATGTGGCGCGTAGCGCCAGCAACTATAGTAGCCGTGGGTGAAGCGCAGCGTAACCCACGGATCTATGAGGAAAAGGCAAGCGCCGCGTAGTCGGCGCGACCATTCACGTGCCATCGTTTGTCGCACCGCATACGCGGTGCATAGATGACTGCGGTGATCCGTGGGCTGCATCGCTACGCTCCTTGCACACGGCTACCGTTGTCGCTGGCGCTACGCGCCAAACTCTACGAGCAGCTATCGTATTACTTCAGCGCGAGGATGCGGCGGGCGACTTCCTCCGCGTTGGCGCGGCTGTTGAAGGCGCTGATGCGGAAGTAGCCTTCTCCGGCGGCACCGAAACCGGCACCGGGCGTGATGACCACGTTCGCCTCGTTGAGCATCTTGTCGAACATCTCCCACGAGCCGAGACCGCCCGGGCATTTCACCCAGATGTAAGGCGCGTTCACGCCGCCCCACGTGGGCCAGCCGGCTTTGTTCGCGGCTTCGCGGAGGATGGCGGCGTTGCTGAGATAGTGCTCGATGAGCGCGCGGACCTGCGCTTTGCCTTCGGCGGAATAAAGAGCCTCGGCAGCGCGCTGGACGATGTAGGCGACGCCGTTGAATTTCGTTGTCTGGCGACGCAGCCACAGCGGGTGGAGCGGTTTCTTTTCACCGCTCGCGGTTTTGGCGAGGACGGTCTTGGGCAGCACGACGAAGCCGCAGCGCACGCCGGTGAAGCCGCCGTTTTTGGAAAAGGAGCGCAGTTCGAGCGCGCAGTCGCGGGCGCCGGGGATTTCGTAAATGCTGTGCGGGATGCCCGGCTCGGTGATGTAGGCCTCGTAGGCGGCGTCGAAAAGAATGATCGCATCGTGCGCGCGGGCGTAGGCGACCCATGCTTCGAGCTGCGCGCGCGTGGCGGCGGCACCGGTCGGGTTGTTCGGCGAGCAGAGGTAGATGACATCCACGTGGTTGCTCGGCGGTGCGGCGATGAACCCATTCGCTTCGTCGCACTTCAAATACACGATACCCTCGTAGGCACCGCTGGCGTCGGCGTCGCCGGTGTGTCCGGCCATCACGTTCGTATCCACATACACGGGATAGACGGGGTCGGTGACGGCGATGACGTTCTTCGCGCCGAGGATGTCGAGCAAGTTGCCCGAGTCGCACTTGCTGCCGTCGCTCACGATGATTTCGTCGTCGGCAACATCCAGCCCGTGCGCGCGGTAATCATTCTCCGCGATGGCGTGGCGCAGCCAATCGTAGCCCTGCTCGGGGCCGTAGCCTTTGAAAGTCGAGCGGTCGCCCTGCTCGTCCACCGCCTTGTGCATGGCAGCGCGGACGGCCTCGGGCAGCGGCTCCGTCACGTCGCCGATGCCACAGCGGATGAGACGCTTTGCCGCGTCCGGGTTCGCATCGGTGAATGCTTTCACACGGCGACCGATTTCGGGAAAAAGGTAACCGGCTTTGAGTTTCAGGTAGTTGTCGTTGAGATAGGCCATTGCGTTGGATGTGAAATAAAAGTCGCATGCAGATGCAAGCGGGCGGGCGGTGTAATCGCGACCAAAGCGCCGGTCAACTACGCGGGCTTGCCTATGGGTGAAAAGTGGCGATGTGCCGTGTCTGTCCGTCGCTATATCACACTATGAAATGCAAATAATCAGTCCGTCCCTACTTCCCGTCGCTGAGCTTGGGGGCGGCGTTGCGGTCATCTCGGTTTCATTCCTAACGTTTTGAACGCCTCTATGTCCCACTGATTGTATTGAGCTCCCCGCGTCCGAAGATACCGCTCGATATCAGGATGATCGTAGATCACCGAAGCGTATAGTGGCGATCGGCCGAATCGAGGATTGCGCTTCACGGAAGCGCCTGCTTCACAAAGCAGTCGAACCTGCTCTAGATGACCGAGCTGCACGGCATTTGTGAGCAAATTGCCGCCGATCATGCCCCAGTCATAATTGACGTTCAAACCGAAGTGGACCAGGAGGCGAAGACCCTTAACGTTGTTAGTAGCGATGGCCCAATAGGCCGGTGCGTGAGGAGTAGAAGCCCGTCCCCTCACCGGATGGCCATTCGCAAGAAGGCGCTTGGCCAACGAATAATTCTCACGTGCCAGCGCCTCAGCTAATGGATCGTCCAGACCTGACGAGTCTTGTGTCTCCGTTTTGTGCGATGGAGTTCCATCTGCTGCGGACGCCGACAAGATGCCAGCAATAATGAGCGCGATGAAGATTTGCATGGAGTGTGCGACGCCTAACATCCTCCTCTGCCGCGAAGGGGCTGGGGTTGCTGGGTGAGGACTGGCATGGTGGTGGGAGGGGAGCGGGATTGGGGGGCTTTGGCAAAGCGAAAGTGGGCGGGGTGTGCTGGAAAAATGACTGCAATGACTGAGCTGATCCATCGTGGATACGACAGTGCCTCCGGATGACAAGTCCCCCGGTAAGAACGTGGACGCGGGCTTTTTCGATGAGAAGTGGAAGTTCACGACTGAGAGGCCGAAGTAAGACTTTTCAGCAGAGGAAATGGCTGCTACTTTTCCACCATGACTGCCACGGAAAAATCCACCCTGCTCCAGCTTCCGGCGCACGAACGCGCGGAGATAGCTGAGTTGTTGCTGCATTCGTTCGACACACCCGACCAGCCAGCAATTGACGCAGCTTGGGCGCGTGAATCGGAGGATCGCATTGCGGCGTTCGAGCGCGGCGAAATCACCGCTACGGATGGTGCGGCGGCGATGGCGGAACTGAGACGCAAGTTCGCGAAGTGACGCACCGCTTTCTCTCCCCGGCGCTGCGCGAACTCGCTGAGGCCGCCGAATACTACGAGTCGCAGCAGCCCGGCCTCGGTGCGGATTTTCTCCATGAAGTCGAGACGGCCATCATGCGCATCCAGCTTCACCCCGAGGCGTGGATGCTGATGTCGCCAAATACACGCCGTTGCCGCACGCACCGCTTTCCGCATGGCGTCATCTATCAGATTCGTGACGATGAATTGCTCATTGTCTCCGTGATGGATCTCCGTCGGCATCCTGACAGTTGGCGGAACAATCTCTAATCCCGCCGCAACATCCCGGTTCTGCATCTAACGATCCACATGAAACTCACCATCGCCGCCCTCATCCTCGCTCTCTCGTCTTCCGCTTTTGCGCACGATGCGAGTGCGGAGATGGCCAAGGCGGCGGATGCTTTCCTCGCTGCGCTGTCGCCGACGCAAAAGGCGAAGGCGACGTTTCCTTTCAAGGCGGAGGGGAAGGATGAGCGGACGAACTGGCACTTCATCCCGCGCGAGAGAAAGGGGCTGGCGATTAAGGAGATGACGGAGCCGCAGCGGGTGCTGGCGCGGGCGTTGTTGCGCACGGGGCTGAGTGAGGATGGATACAAGAAGGCGGAGGCGATTCAGGGGCTGGAGGCGTTGCTGCGCGAGATGGAGAAGGACACGACGGGGAGGC
>JBEIQV010000428.1:0-1549 GCA_040376335.1 Verrucomicrobiia bacterium
CGTGTCGTGCAATTGCTCCATGCACCGAGTTAGCCGAGTGCGGCATCATGCGGCAAGCGTGCAGCGAAATTTACGGCTCTTGCTGGAGAGAAATTGTCGCGTATTTTCGCCCTATGTCGCTCGCCTGGCTAGTCGTGGATTTTAACAGCTACTTCGCATCTGTGGAGCAGCAGTTGAATCCCAAGTTGCGAGGGCGGCCCATCGCCGTCGTGCCGATGGCCGGTGTGGACACGACGTGCGCAATCGCCGCGAGCTACGAGGCAAAGGCATTCGGCGTGAAGACGGGCACGATGGTCGCGGATGCGAAACAGAAGTGCCCTGGCATCATCTTCGTCGAAGCGCACCATGATGAATATGTCCGCTACCACAACCAACTCCTCGGTTGTATCGAGAGCTGCCTCCATGTGGAGCACGTGATGTCCATTGACGAAGTTGCCTGCGAACTACCTCTCAATTTACGCACGCGTGAGAAAGCCGCCGCGCTGGCTGGAAAAATCAAGGCAACCATCGTGAGAAACGCAGGCGAGCATTTACGCTGCTCCATCGGTATCGCACCCAATATCTACCTCGCCAAAACCGCCACGGACATGATGAAGCCGGACGGTCTGGTGTTCATTGAAAAAGAGCAGCTCCCGCAAGTGATTCACCAACTCACGCTGCGCGACCTCTGCGGCATCGGCGCGCGCATGGAGTCGCGAATGCACGAGCACAATATTTACAGCGTCGAACAACTCTGCGCCGCCACGCGTGAGGAATTACGCAAGGCGTGGGGTGGTATCGAGGGCGAACGAATGTGGGAGATGCTTCGGGGAAATAACGTTCCTTTTCGCGCAGAGAATCACACGACCATCGGCCACTCGCACGTTCTCCCGCCCGAGGAGCGCAATGACCGTTCCACCTACGCAGTGCTGAATCGCCTCCTGCAAAAAGCAGCCATGCGCCTGCGCAATATCGGCCATCTTTGCGGAGCGCTCTCGGTTTCCGTGAAATACAGCGACCGATCGCGATGGGGAGAGGACATTACGTTTCAAGAAACCTCCGATACTGTCGCGCTGCTGCGAGCATTCAAAAAAGTCTGGAGCCGCCGTCCGATGACTGCCGAGCCGCCGTTAGGCGTTGGCGTGACGCTTTTTCACCTCGTGCACAAAGACAATGCCACGCTCGCACTCTTCCACGAAGGGCCGGGCCGCGAAAAACTCAACGCTGCGCTCGATGCGCTCAATCAACGCTACGGAAAAAACAGCGTCTATTTCGCAGGCGCACACGAGGCGCTGAAATCCGCACCGATGCGCATCGCCTTCACGCACGTCCCCGAGCTACGCGTGGAAGGGGATGTGTAAATCATCACGGCAGGCTTGCGGGCGAGGGGCGGCTTCCCCATCTTCCGCGCCCTCAAATCATGATCGCACGCTACACATTACCCGAAATGGCCGCCATTTGGACGGACCAGCGCAAATACGAAATCTGGCTCGAAATCGAGACGCTTGCCTGTGAGGCACAGGCCGAGTGCGGGCATATTCCCGTGGAGGATGCGCGCGTCATTCGTGAA
>JBEIQV010000111.1:0-10213 GCA_040376335.1 Verrucomicrobiia bacterium
TCCTTCACGACCGCGCTCTTGTCGAGTTGCGTGGCAGCTTCCACGACGACATCCACTGCCGCCACTGCGGGGCCGGATTTTTCAACTGCGGTTTTGGTTTTTTCCAAAGCCGTTTTGTTGTCCGCCTTGGTGGCGAATTGGTTTGCCGCCTCGGCTGCGGTCTTTGCCTCGCGCATCAATGACGCTGCCAGCTTCGCGGCGTCGAGTGCCGACATGTTGTTCTTCGGATCCTTTGCCTTGGCGGCTTCGTCCTTTACTTTTTTGGCAACCCTTCCTTCGCCAGCCGCTGCGTCATTCAGTTTATCAACCGCATTGGCGATTGCATTCTTGGTGATCGAATCCAACTCCTTCCGCATTTCGGGATTGGTTGCGAGTTTGCTTTCGAGATCCTTGAGTAAGTCGGCGGCAGTCTTGTTCTGCATTTTTTCGAGCACCTCAGCCTTGACCATTTCCTCGTCGAGCTTCTGCTTGATGCCAGTCTCGGTCTCCACCTTGCGCATTTCCGTGCGTGCCTCGACTGAGACCTTCCCCTCCTCCAGCGCGGCATAGTTTTTGGCGATCAAGTTCAGTGCCTTCACGAGTTCCTCCTCCTGCTCGACAGCAGTTTCGAGTTCGCCTTTCTGCCCGGCCACTTCCTCCGCCACGGTTGCATCCAAAAGCGCCTGCTCCGCGCGCGGCGGCGGATTTTTCAAAAGTTCGAGCGCATCGTTTGCATCGCGCATTCTCTCGCGCTGATCTTTCTTCAGAATGTTCTGCTCGTTCGCATCCGCGCGGATGAGACCTCTGAGGCCGTCAATCTTGACGTTGATCTGACGCTGCTGTGCGAGTTGCGGCAGGGTGAGGTTCTTGTTCGCCTCGGGAGTAGATTGCAGTGCCTGCGCGACCTGAGCGGAGGTTTTCGTTTTGAGAGCGGCTTCCTCCTTCGCGAGTGCGGCTGCGAGTTCGCTGATTTTCGGGGAAAGCTTCGCAAGATTTTTGCGCGCAGACTCCATCGGTTTGTGGAGGACTCCGAGCATTTCCCTGAGTTTGCCAGCCAGTGTCTCCAAATCCTTACGCACGCTTTGCGGAGGTCGGTCAGTTTTGCTGCGACTGGACATTTCCGCCGCCACCTTCACGAACTGCTCGCTCACATTCAAATCCCCGAGCTTCGCAATCACGCTCTCCACAGCCTTGGCTGCATCGGGATCCTTGAGTTCCAAATTTTTCAACTGCCCCGGTGCAAGATACAGCCGCGTGGCAATCCACGCCCAGTCACGCGGGACGCTCGTGCGCGCCTGCGGGGCGCGAAGCTCCCAGCGCTCACGACCGGCGAGGGACATCAGGCCGTCCATCAATTCATGCAGGTTGTGTCCGCCCGCCAGAACACGAAGTGCCTGACTCAACTCCTGAAGCTGCTTTTCGCCGTCCTTTTCCGAGGCGCGCAAAGCCGACAAAGCCACCGTCGCACGGCGCAGATCGCCGACAAACGCAGTGTCCGCTGAGGAACGGAATTCCTCCAAGTCCCCATGGGTTTTGAAAATTTCCACACGCGAGTTCAACGATGCATCCATCAATGCGGCGCGCTCATCGGGAGTCAGCAATTCCATTTTAGCAATGGCGGCCTGATCCTTCAGCATGAGATCAATGTTCGTCCAAATCGGATCGAGTTCCTCCATGAGATCGCGGTGGGTCACGGCGATCAAACCGGGAGGCATCTTCGTCGGCTCAGCGGGCAGACGCAGACGGGTGGCGATCAATTTGGGAGCAAGTTCGGCCCTGACATCGAACGTCCTGTTGATGTGCGCCTGAATCGCATTTGCATATTGCTCCAGTATCCCGATGTGATCCTTGTTCAAAGGTGCCGAATCGAGGGCGTTTTCGCATTTCGAGCGTTCGTTGATCAGATTACTGCGGATGCCACGTGCGGCTTCACCGAGCGGCACCCCGCGTTCGGTCATTTTCTCCAACAGCGACTCGATGTTTTTGCTGGTGCTCATCACCGTCTGGAAGCGCGTGGCGAGCTTCGCCCATTCCTCCGGCGTCTTGCTGACTTTCGCCTTCACGACGATGCGACGCTGTTCCGCTGCGAGCACGGCACCAAGCTCCGCAACCGAATCAATTTCCTCGGCGGAAAGCAGCATGTGCGCGGTTTCTTGTGCAACTTTCGCCAGTGTCTTGACGTTCGTGGTCGTTGCCATGACCTGGTGCATGAGTTCGCGTGCAGCCGGGATACCCGGACTGGTCGCCAGTAATTTTACAACGCGCCCCACTTTTTGCGCCTCGCCGCTGTGAAGCTGGGCGAGCAACTGCCCGAGCAAAACGATGTCCGCGCTCTGGTGATTGGCTGGCACTTCACGAATCAGGGCATCGAGCGCCACCCATGTCTGATAAAGCTTCGCTTCGTAGTCTTCGTAGACCGCCACGAGGCTCTGCACCGTCTGCCCCCGGAGCGAATCCGTCGGCTCCATCGTGTCGAATCTGCCGCTCGCAACCTTAGTCTGGGCCTCCAGTTTTTCACTCGATGCAAGCAGTGCCTGAAACGCCGCGTTCAGCGCCTGAAAATCCCTGATGGCCGACAGGCGCTTCATTTCAAATCCCGCCGCGACGACGGTGATCAATAACGTGCGGGACTCCACTCGATTGCCCGCAAAGTCGGCTGCCACGAGCTTCATAGAAATCTGATCGCCTTCGCGGACTCCCTCTTCAAAAAGATCCCAGTCGCGCGTTACTCGCTTGCTGGGTCCGGCATTCTTCGCCAGCACGACTTCCTTCCATTTTCCGTCGTTGACTTTGATCTCCTGCGTCACCTGCGCCAAGCCGATGTCGTCACTCGCATTTGCGATGATCTTCACAATTTCATTCGCTGGGGAAATGAGATCGTTTTCCGGCTCCACAAGCGTAATGGCTGGCACCAGATCCGGTGCTGCGCGCAATTCGTATGCGGGGCCGAATTTGTTTTCAAAACCGGTGTCCTTACTTGTCAGATTCACCCGGTAGGTGGCCGACTCCTTGATGGTCAGTTGCGTTGAGAGACGACCGTCCGGCAATTGATTCAGCGGAACCAGCACTTGTTTGCCGCCGATGTCCATGTTCAACGCGCCGCTTTTCACCGGTTGGTTGGGCTTCACGATCACGTCCACTTTCGTGCCGACGATCGCCGCGATGTCGCCACTTTCATCCTTCACGGTTTTATCAGCGATGCCGGTATAGCCAGGATAGTGGTAAGTCATCTCGAACCCCTCCTCAATCGGGCGCGCAGCCGCCGTGAGATGGTAGTAGCGGGAACGTCCGTCTCCCGCCTGAATACGGTAATCCACCGTGTTGCGCCCAACACGGATGTTTGCAGTGAAGCGATCATTCCCAATCGGCGTCATTTCGGAAATCGTGGTCGGCTCGCCTTTTGAAACGGTTTCCAGATTTGCCGTCTTCACCACGGCACCTTTAAGCTGGATCACCACTTTCACCGCATCGCCCTGCGCAACGATCTGATCGCCCTCCTTGGGCTCAACGATTACGATCTGGGTATTGGAAACCCGCGCCAGATTCGCCCCCGGTGCGAACGCCCGCAGCAGCAGGCTGCTCAATCTCATCTGGCTCGCGAGCATCAGCACCACGAGTGCAACGATGATCACTCCGGCGAAATTGATGTAGCGCTTGATCAAAGTGACGGGCAGGAGCGCCTCCACCTCGACATCCTCCATCCGGCTCGAAACATCCTTTTGCAGCAGCTCGCGGAACTGCGCGGAGTCAAAAACGTCGCCTTCGCCGCTGCCCAACTCGACTGCCGATAGCAAATCCTCGCGCAGCTTCGGCGCCGCGTGTTCGAGAAGGCGTGCGATCTGCCTTTCGTTCGGCGCGTGCCGCAGAGGGCGCAGGCAATACCACCACGCAACCGCAAAACTTGCCGCATACGCCAGCAGGCTGAGCACCCAGCGCGATTTGTCCGAAAGGAACGGTATGTAATAGTCCGCCGCTGCGACAGCGACCATCGCGGCAATCAAAACCGCCACGGCGGCCAGCACGCCTCGAAGGATAATCAGGCCACGTCGCCGTTTGGCAAAGGCGGTCAGTTTTTGAAAGATAAGAGGGTCTATATGGCTGCTCATGGTCGTATTGGTTCGAGAACTTCGAGTTTAGAGCCAATCATGCAAAGAAAATTAGGCAGTTTTGTAAACTTTTCGCCAAACTACGGAAGCACTCTGGACGCACCTCTGTTCAGTCGCTACACGACCGCAGATGAAAAAACTGTTCGCTGAATTTCTCGGCACCTTCGCACTCGTGTTTGCGGGCACCGGCGCGATTGTGATTAACGACGCCACGGGCGCGATTACGCACCCCGGCATCGCGCTCACTTTCGGCCTTATCGTGATGGCGATGATTTACTGCTTCGGCGACGTGAGCGGCGCGCATTTCAACCCCGCCGTCACCACCGCTTTTGCCGCCGCTCGCAGAATGCCTTGGAGCGAAGTGCCCCGCTACATCGGCGCGCAAGTGCTCGGTGCGTTGTCGGCGAGCGGACTGATGAGTTTTCTTTTCCCAGCAAACGCAAAACTCGGCGCAACGCTACCGTCGGGACTGCCGATGCAAAGCTTCATCCTCGAAGTGGTGCTCACTTTTCTCCTCATGCTGGTGATCCTCAGCGTGAGCACGGGGGCAAAAGAAAAGGGCATCACAGCCGGCATCGCCATCGGCGGCATGATTGCGCTGGAGGCGATGTTTGCCGGGCCGATTTGCGGAGCTTCGATGAACCCCGCCCGCTCGCTGGCTCCCGCGATCCTCAGCGGCCACATCGAGCATCTCTGGCTGTATATCGCCGCCCCTGTGCTCGGCGCGCTGCTTGCCATTCCCGCCTGCTGCGGCGTGCGCGAGGCAGGCTGCTGCTGCGCTGCGCGCTCGTAATAATTTTCACCATGCCACCACTCATCCTCATTCTCTGCACGGGAAACTCCTGCCGCTCCCATATGGCAGAGGGCATCCTCCGCGCCGCCGTCGGCGACAAACTTCGCGTCGCCAGCGCTGGCTCGAAGCCTGCGGGCTACGTGCATCCGCTCGCCATTCGCGCTCTCGCGGAAATCGGCATTGATATTTCCTCCCACCACTCGAAACACCTCAATGAATTCCTTGCGCAGGACGTAGAGACCGTCATCACCGTCTGCGGAAACGCGGATCAAGTTTGCCCGATGTTTCCCGGTCAGGTGAACCGCCATCACTGGGGCTTCGACGATCCCGCCCACGCGACCGGCAGCGAAGAGGAACAACTCGCCATCTTCCGCCGCGTGCGCGACGAAATCGCCCGCGTCTTCCGCGCCTACGCCGCGGGGCGGCTTGATGCGGTGAAGTAAGCGCGCTACGCCTTGCCGCCGTAGCTCACGTAGTCATCGAGATCGAGCAGGTCGCTCCAATACAAGATGTCCGTGCGACCAGGGCCGCACTCAGCGAGATAGGAATCGAAACGTGCTTTGTCGTCTGCGCCCGGTTTGCGTTTATCAGATGCATCGCTCCATGCCTCGATTTCCTCTGCCGTGTGTTTGTTGCGTTGATTGGCTTTTATCCACGCGAACACAGCACCGTCGCCACCGCCCTTTGCCACTTCGTCTTTGAGCGCATCGGCATCAATACCGAGGAACGTGAGAATGCGCTGATCATTCGGGCAGGCGTAGTGAAAACCTCCCGGTGTCCCGGCGATTTCAGCACGGCATTTATCGAGCATCCGGCATAGCAGCGCGTAGCCGCCGAGACGGGCTTTGGGACTGCGCGGCTGGCGTTGAGACAGGTCGGTAATTGGGCTCATGGATTTAGAAAACAGAATTCAACACGGGCTATTTGCGCCGTCCTTTGGGATCTTGGTTCGCCTGCAATTCCTCTTCGGTCAGCTTGCTCTCCACACCGTTGGCAGGAACTTCGGCTTTTGCCGTCCATAGGATCGCATTGAGCACCAGCTTGCGCTGGTCGTCGTTCGCCCAGCCCCTGTGAAAGTGACCGCCGGTAAAACCAAAACCACGCCCGCCATCTTCACGCTGCACAGCCCATGCGACGTGCTGCGGTTGCTTGAGTTCAATCACCGCGTTGCGCACTTCGGGGTTGCCGCTGTGCGGGCCGTCCTGGCGCGCTGTGTTCGCCGGCGGCACATCGCTGAGAATAGGCGTCACGCCCTTCATTCCCGCGCGAAAACGCATGTGGTAATACCATTCGTCATTCGTGCTGAATGGCTTCACGCCGTTGCTGATTGGGTGCTTCGGCAGCTCTTTGAAATTCGCCGTCCAGTGCGGATTCACCGACCAATACTGCTCAAAATATCCACCGAGCCAGTCGAGAAATTCTGGCGCTGCTTTGCCTTTTGAACCGCGTCCCGCTGGCAGCGTTTGTTTCGTCGGTTGTCCGTCGGCGGCAGGCGGCAGCGGCGTCCAGTTGTCTTTTACGTAGGCAGGCTCGACGGCGTAGTGCAGACAGACAAAACCGCAACCGCGCTTCATCTGCTCGCCGAGTTGGAGCAGGCGTTCGTCCTTCGCTGCGGGATGCCCGTCGCCACCATCGGCGTAAATGAGAACCGTGTCCGCCTTGGCGAGTTCATCGGCGGCGGGCCACTCGCCGTTGAGGTGAATTTTCACATCCACCTTGTCAGCCGCGCCCTGCGCGAGGCATTTCGCCAGAAGCTGCACGCCTGCATTGTGCTCATGCTCGCCCGGTCCGTGCGAAGGACGGCCTGCGATGAGAATGAGTTGTTTTTTATCCGCCGCGAAGATGGATGCGGTGAGAGCGGCGAGTGTGATGAGGATGGTTTTCATAGGTTGCTTTGGGTGAAATGAAAAAGCCGCGAAGTGTGCGCTACATTTGCGTCCTTCGCGGCTTCATCGTGAGATTGGTTATTTGTCGGTTTTGAGAACGATGTTCTTGAACTGCACCGTCATCGGCGGACCTGCGTGGAGTTGAAAGGCGAGGACACCCGTCTTCGCGCCCACTGCGGTTTCGTCGGTCACGTCCACCGTCAGCTTGCCATTGATGAAGTGCTGGAGGCTCCCGCCCTTCGCGACGATTTTGTATTCATTCCAGTCCTCGTTTTTGATCGCGGCCTGGATTTCGTCGCTCTTGCCGACTTCGCCGGTGACTTCTTTTTTGTTCCCCTCTTTGATGACCACCTTTTGCCCCCGCGTCGCGAGAATGCCGCGGCCTTTTTCCTCGTAGAGGATTCCGCTGTAGGTCTTGCCCGCTTCAAAGTCGGCCTGATAGCCGGCAACGACCGAGTATTCTGCCTTCACAACCTTGCTGCGGTATTGGATGCCGCTGTTTCCTCCCACGATTTTATATTGGAGCGTCAGCTCGAAATCGCCGACTTCGCCGTCCTGCCAGATGAGGAAAGTATTTTCCTTCACCTTGTTCTCCGCAGTGCTCTGGCCGGTGAGCGCACCATCCTTCACGCTCCAAAATTCGGGCTGTCATTTCCATCCGGTGAGATCCTTGCCGTTGAAGAGCTGTTTTTCGTCGGCGGAAGCGAAAGTGCAGAGCGCGAGGAGCGCAGCGAGTGTGGTGGTCAGTTTCATGTTTTTGTAGGTTGGTAAAAGGGACGACTACTTTTTGCCGAAAACCTTGTGCATATTTTTCAAGCCCTTCACCGCGATGTCGGTGCGGTTCGGCTCAATCTTGCGCCATATGGCTGCGGCGCGTGCGATGACTTTCACGTCGGTGGTGAAAGATTCGATGACCACGTCGCCCTTGTATTTAATTTTGCGTAGTGCCTTCACGATGGGCTCCCACACGATGTGATCGTTGCCCGGCGTGCCACGGTCGCTGCCGCACGCGTGGAAGTGTGCGAGGTGCTTGCCGGCCTTGATGATTGCTGCGGCCTGATTCTTTTCCTCGATATTCATGTGGAACGTCTCGAGGTGAAGTTTCACTGCCTTGCTGCCCACGGCCTTCACGAGATTTAGCCCCTGATCGCAGGTGTTGAGGAAGTCGGTTTCAAAACGGTTCAGCGGCTCGATGCAAAGGAGCACGCCTTTTTTCTCTGCGTGTTTTGCGAGTGCCTTGAGGTTTTTCACCACGAGGGCGAATTCCACTTTCTGCTGTGCAGGCTCGACGGCGTCGGCCTTGCCCACGACCGAGTAAATCGGCCCGATGACGCTCGGGCAGCCCATGACTGCCGCCTGATCAATTAGTGCCTTAATGTATGCGGCACCCGCTTTTTGCTCGGCGGCGTTGCCGCGAAAATCACGTCCCGGCCCCATGCACGCACAGATGCTACCCACGGCGATGCCTGCTTTTTTCGCCGCTGCTTTCACTGCAACAGGATCAATGTGCGAAGGATCTTCGACAGGAATTTCGACGGTGTCGAAGCCCCACTTTTTGACTTGCGAAAACAGCTTGGTGCTCGCGGTGACGAACGGGCTGACGAACAGGAATGAGTTAATACCGAAACGCATAGGTGTAGATTAGTTGTGTGTTGGTTTGCTGAAAAGGGATGCGCCTTTTGCTCGCGAGACAAAGCGGAGTCAAGCGCGCGACACAGCGTGCAGACGAAACAATCCATGAAATCACGTCTGTGATTTACTCAAGGCTCGCCGATACCCGCCACAAGTCGCCGCACGATCGCCTCGCCATTCGCACCTTCGCGCAGTGCGGCAGAATTTCCAAAAACACGATGCGACAATGCGCAACGTGCCGCTCCGCGAATATCCTCCGCAGTTACGAGAGAGCGCCCCGCGATGATCGCGCGTGCCTTCGCGCCGAGCACGAGCGCGTGTGCACCGCGCGGCCCGGCTCCGCTGCTCACGTATTTGCGGATGAACTCCGGCGCACACTCATCCGCAGGGCGCGAGGCTCGCACGATGCGGATGGCGTATTTCACCAAATGATCACTCATCGGCAAATCGCCGACCGTCTTTTGCAGATCCATGATTTCGCGAGCATTCAGGATTTTTTTCAAAGCACCATCCGGCGGCACGCTCATACTCCGTGCGGCGATACTGAACATAAAACGGTCGAGTCGTTCCGGCGAAAGCGCGCGAGTCCCCTCCTCGCCAATCCCGCCCTGCGTCGCCATGACGAAAAACAGCGGCTCCAGCGCGACCCGCATCCCCTCGGCAACGACGCTGTATTCCTCCATCGCTCCGCACAATGCCATCTGCGTCCCGTTCGACGCGCGGTTGAAGTCCTCCGCAAAAAACATCTGCGTAAATATCGGCCCCTGCACGCAGCGCCCCGCGACGTCGCCGCCCTCAATGCCAAACAAATCACGCTCCGTGACGGCGGGCGTGAAAATCACACGCTCATATTTCAAATCAAACATCCCGGCGAGCGGGCGCACAATCCCGCCATCGCCCGCGTCCGCGAACACGACGTGCCCACGCGAAATCAACGCCGTAAGAACATCTCCAACCACGCCACCATTCTCCGCAGATTCCTCTCCCCACTCCCGCCCGATTGCAGCGATGCTCGTGCTCAATTTCTCCACCATCTCCCGCACCGCCGGGCGATGCATCACGCCGCGCGACTCGGCTGGCAGCGCGCGACTCGCAGCCTCGGCGATTGCGGAGATAACACCGTCCTCGTCCTCGAAAACGAACACGTTGTCCCCAATGACCACCTCGTCCTTGTCCGCAAGCGCTGCCTCGGCAATCCGCAGCCCGTTGAGCTTTGTCCCGTTCACACTACCGAGATCGCGCAGACGCCACGCACCGTTGTGTGTGAAAATTTCCGCGTGCCTGCGCGAACCCGCGCTTTCAGGATGGAGCATCACATTCGTCTCCGGGTCGCGCCCAATCGAAAACACGCCGCTTTCGAGCGAAAAAACCTGACCCTGCTGATAACCGAGAAGAACGCGAAGTTGTGGCATTGAATGGAATTAAGAAATCACGGAGCCGCGGCCCCGCGCCACTCAGTTAGCAAGCCCAGTGCTCGCAACAGGACAAACCTTCAACTTTTCCCCGCTCACACGAAATACCCATCCGCAGCCACTGCCGCCCGCGATAACGGATTTGCCACTCGCCTTTTTTACTCCGCGATTGAACTCTTCGCCCCAACAGTAATCTAACCCAAACCATGCACACCCGACGCTCCGCCATCAAAACCATCGCCGCCGCCGCGCTCGCAGGCCCGCAGATTTTCGCACAGGACACCGCACCCGTCGCAGTCTTTAAACTCGCCCCCCTGCCCTACGACTACGACGCGCTGGAGCCCCACATTGACGCGGAGACCATGAAGCTCCACCACGGCAAACACCACTCCACCTACGTCGCCA
>JBEIQV010000040.1:0-15968 GCA_040376335.1 Verrucomicrobiia bacterium
CAACCACACTGCAAAGAGCAGCGGACCGAGCGCGATGAAGGCGAGTCCGCCGATATCGCAAGGTGGAAAGCAGAGCGCCAGTAGGACGCCACTCAGCGCTGCTGCCAGCCAGGGCCAAAGTCGAAACCACGCGGAAAGGCGTTTCTCATTTTGATTCATCGCCTCGAAATGCCGCGCAGTGCCGCCCACTGCCAAGCACCATTCTCACCGTTACTCGCGCCGCACACGCTTGCTCTTGCGAATTTCCGGACGAGGATCGAGTGCTTCCTTCAGTGCTTTCGCGTAGCCGGAGTTCACTCGAAAATGTTCCTTATCCATGCCCTTGGAGTCGTAAAATGAGTCATTATCGGCATCCACATATCCCATCTGGATCAAGCCTTTGAGAGTGTCCACCAATTCGGCTTTTTCCAAATCGGAGCAACGCTCACGCAACGTTTCTCCATCAATCTCCGAGCCACCAATGCCGAGGGCTTTGATGACTGAGATTTCTGTGCCGTCGAGTTGAATGTCGTGCTTCATGCTTTTGTATGTGAGAGATAGCGTTTTCCGCGCCAGTTAAAAACTGGTTCTACTACTATTACTACGAAACTACGAAAACGTCGCCGTTAGTCACGCTGCAGCACTCTGTTCGGAGCACATAGGTGATTCGTGCACACTATGGTTTCATCTGCACCCTTGCGACTAAGTGCGGCAGCCGAGGGTTAGGAGGACGTTCGCCCACAGCGATTGATCTGCTGTCTGGATCGTGAGCACATGGTCGGGGGACTCGACTGCTTTGTAGAAGTCCCATTTTAAAACGGGATCCAAAGTGAGGTGTGGCGCATCGCTCGCGAGCACCTGACGATATTCCGCCCACACCGGCGGTTCGCCTTTTTGCGCGTAAGGATCATCGGCAGGGATGCCCATCGTGTTCACGTGATCAATGGGCAGCGCGCTCAGCAACGCTCGCAGCACTTGCGTTACGGTCGGCACGCCGGGCGTGAGTTGAAGGCAGATGAGTTCCGCGTTGGGCCCGCGCTTGGTGGAAGCGGGGTAGTTGCCATCGGCGATGAGGATTTTTGAGTGATGCCCCGCGCGTGCGGCGATGCGGAGGATTTCGGGATGGAGCAGTTGGGTTTTGAGCATGGTGTGAAATCAGGCTGTGAATTTGCGGAAGCTTTCGATGGTTCGTTGCGCGGCGGTGTCGGCGTCGGGCAACGGGAGGATTTCCGCCGAGAGATAGCCGTCGTAGCCAATTTCACGCAGTGCGGCGACGATGGGTGCGGCGTTGGTGTGACCGAGCCCGACGGCGCGGCGGTTTGAGTCGGCGAAATGGATGTGTCCGACGAGTGAGCCCGCAGCGCGGAGTGCAGCGGGGAGGTCGGGTTCCTCGATGTTCATGTGAAAGAGATCGGCGAGGATGCGGATGCGGTGCGTTTTCAACGTGCGCAGCCACGCAGCGGTGTCGGCGATGTTGTTGAAAAGATTTGTCTCGTAGCGATTGAGCGGCTCGTAAAAAAGCTTCGTGCCGTGCGTGGCGGCGGCGTATTCGCCGAGGTCGTGCAGTGCTTCGCCGAGCCACGCCAGCGCCTGCTCGCGAGTGACGCCATTTTCCACGCGCCCTTGCATGGAGCCGATGATCGCTGGCGCAGCGAAGCCACCCGCGAGATCAATCATCGAGCGGATGAAGTCGCGTGCGTGTGCGCGGATTTCCGCATCGGGAGAAGTGAGCGTCCACTTGTGAATCACCCATCCGCCGCCGCTGCCGATGGCGGCGACCTTCAGGCCGTGATGGTCGAGCAGTCCCTGCAATTCCGCGATGTCCACCGCATTTGCCGCAGGAGGGAAAATCTCGACTGCATCGAAGCCAAGAGCCGCCGCCCTTGCGCAACCATCTGCAAGCCCCTCGTGAAAAACAAAAGGCCCGCTGCGAGCTTCGGGAACAAGGCAGATAGTGATGGCGGATTTCATTGGTGTTTAGCCCACGAAGAGCGGGCGGAGGTGGCGGGTGTAGAGGTTTTCGGTGACGTTTTTGGCGACGATGGCTTCGTTGGCTTTCAGCAGGTCGAGGTAGGTCGCGCCTTTTTTGGCGGCGAGCTTGAATGAGACGTGCAGGAGCTGGCGGAGGCTGGCGTTGAATTCGGGATGACCGGGGATGTGGCGGAGTGCGTTGGCAAATTGCGCGCTGCTCCAGGTGTTGACGACGGCAGAGGAGGGGAGCTTCGCGCGATCAATATCAATGACGCTGGCGTAGGGAGCGCAGAGTTCGTCCACGTGTTCGAGCGCGTAGGCGTAAATTTCTTTGCCGAGTGCGAGGCCGTCGCCGCCGGCCTCGGCGAGGCCGATCAATTCCTCCAGCCACGTGGTGCCCGCTGTTTTGACATGGACGCCTGCGCCGGTGCGCGCGAGGGCGCGGCGGATGATGGGGTAGAGGGAAAATTTATCCGAGCCGCTGTGGACGCTGAGTTTGAGATTTTTCGGCAGACCGTAGAGCGCGACGGCGTGGGCGATGACGGCTAGGTCGTCGTTGAACTCGCGCTCGAACTGTGCGAGGTCGCCGACGTAGTCCACGCCTTTGTTGAAACGCCCGGTGAATTTCGGCGCGATGGTCTGCGCGGGAACGCGTGCATCGGCGAGCGCAGCGAGGATGACGAGCAGTTCCGGCGGTGTCTGCGGCGAGTCGGTTTCATCCATCGAGACTTCTGCGATGAAGCGACGCTTGCCGATTTTGTGCGCGATGTGGCGGTGGATTTCACCAGCGTCGTGGGCGGCGCGGAGATACTTGCCTGCGATGCGCGCGATGTCTTCCTCGGTGGTGTGAAAGGGCGCGCTCACTCCGGTGATGTTATGCGTGCCGATCAATTCCGAGTGCCGCATGACGAACGCCTGCACGTTCTTTTTATCGGCGGGCTGGCCGATGCTGTCGGCGACATCAATCGTGAAAAAGTCCGACGCATCGAGAAAGCGATCCACGGTTTCGAGGCGGATGTGGTCGGCGTCCACGTGCCAGCCTTTTTTCCAATCGCGCGCCTCGACTGCGGCCTTTGCGGCGGCGAGCACCGATGCAGGCTCGCTGCCAATGAACGTGTGTTCGCGGTTGGATTTGTTCCAAACGGGAATGACGTCCACGCCGTCTGCGGCGATGAGTTGGCAGGCGCGGAGCTGGGCTTTGGCCTGATGGGCGAAGCGGTCGCCTACACCGATGGTGAATTTTTCGAGCGTCAACATGAGGAGGGAACGCTAACAGTATGTTTTTGAAACGTGAAGTCTCATAGATTTTAGCATGAAAGAAATAGGGCGTTATGTAGGTTGATCCTGTTTCGACTTGGCGGACAGCGAAGTGTAAGAGGTAAAAGCGAGAATCAGACAGAATCAGTCTTTGTTCTTACTGTTACTCTTAAAACCAAAACAACCCGGAGTTTCGCTGCGGGCGCTTCTTTCTCGGCGAATGCTTTGTTGTGGTAGGAGTGTGCGAAGGGCGGGATGTTCAGGTTGCCTAAGGCTTCACGGGCAGCAGACGAGGTTAGTCTTTTTCCATCCGGCTCGCTAGGCTCAGTCAGGATGAGAGTGCATGGATGTAGGCCATACTAGGTTCGCAGCGCGCCCCGAGCCAAGCAGTGTTGGCGACGGGAAAATCTACCGTTTCCGTTCAACGATTTACTTCGCAACGAGGTGGGGTGGTGGCTACCCGCAGTTTCATGCGGGGGAGCTTTGCCAACTAGCAGGCGAAGATTTTGTCCGTGCGTTCGGCGAGGAATTTCAGGCGGGTGGCGTCGCCGCCTCCGACTTCGAGGATGCCGTAGCCTTCGTAGCCAACTTCATCGAGGGCTTTCATCACGGCGGGCCAGTCGTTTTCTCCCTCCATCAATTCCACCTCGAAGCCGGCGAAGGGACCGCCTTTGTCGCGTTTGGAGCGGCTGTATTCTTTGATGTGGAGGTTGAAGAGGTGTTTCTTCCCGAGGGTGCGGACCCAGTGTTCGGGCCAGCCGAAGGTGACGCAGTTGCCGATGTCGAAATGCCAGCCTACCAACGGGCTGTTGATTTCTTCGAGGTAGCGTTTGGCGGCGACGGGTTCGTTGATGAAGCGGTTCCAGACGTTTTCGACGGCGATGGCGCACTTGGATTGCTCGGCGGTTTCGAGGCAACGCTTGATGCCTTCGATGCTGCGCTGCCAGCACTGCTCGTAGGTCACGTCTTTTTCCACGGTGCCGGGCACGAGGAGGACGCTCTTGCAGCCGATTTCGCCGCCTTGTTTCAGTGCATACTTGAGGCCGTTCACGGTGCGCTCGCGTTTGGCGGGATCGGGCGAACTGAGTGGAAAACTCCAGTGCGGTGTGCAGATGATCCCCGCGACTTCTAGCCCGCTGGCTTTGCTGGCTTCGATGATTTTGTCCGTCGTCAGTCCGTCGTCGGGCAGGTTGAGTTCGATGCCGTCGAAGCCCGCGTCTTTGATCGCCTTGAAGCGATCATTGAGCGAGCCCTTGATGTTGCACATTCCGAGGTTCACCGCCTTCTTCAGCTTGGGGCGCTTTTTCGCGGCGGCGTCCTGTGCGTTGGTAAAAAGCGTGCTGCCTGCGAAGGCTGCGCTGGTGGCGAGGAATGTGCGGCGGTTCATATGGTTATAGTGCGCGGGTTACGCGGGGAGTTTGTAACGGCCCGGCATGGCTACTTCTTGCGGAGGCATCTTGGTGTCGAGCTGTAGGGCGTTGATATCCACAGGTGTCCACGTTTCGTTGGAATCAACGACGTCGTCCCACTCGATGGTGCGGCCCGTGTAGGCGCTCATGCGGGCCATGATGGCGAGGCGCGAGCTGTGCGCGAGTTGCTCGCCCATGTTCACGGGTTTTCCTGCGCGGATGCTTTGGATGAGTTCCTTGTGTTCCTCGACATACATGAGGTTTTTTTCGCCTGGGGCCGTGCCGTCAGCAGAGCCGTTCTTTTCATAGTGCCAGCGTTTACCGTCGGCAGTTTCGAGCACGTGGAGCGGCTTGAAACCGCTGACCTGACCGGTGCCGTTTGCGCCCATGATGTAGTCGGAGTTTTCGTTCGAGCAGCCGCCTTGCTGGCGGGCAAAAATGAAACCACGTGCTCCGCCGGGGAACTCATACATGATCGAAAAGTGGTCATAGACGTTGCCGAATTCCGGCTCGATGCGCTGCTGGCGTCCACCGATTGCGGTGCATTTCACCGGCGGCACGTCTTTGAATGCCCAGCTCATTTTGTCCACGCTGTGCACGGCTTGCTCGACGATGATGTCGCCGGAGAGCCACGTGTAATAGAGCCAGTTGCGGAGCTGGTATTGCAAGTCGCTCCATTCCTTCTTGCGCTCGTTGGGAGCCCATGGGCTGCTCGTGAGGTAGGTGCCGTAGTAGGCGCGAATGTCGCCGATGAAACCCGCGTGCATTTTCGCCCATGTCGCGCGCTCGGCGAAATTGTAGCGCCAGCAAAAGCCCGTCTGAATCGCGAGATTCTTCTCCTTCGCTTTTTTCACCGCCTCCAGCGCGTGGCGGATTGCCGGGGCGTCCACACCCAGCGGCTTTTCACAAAAGACGTGCTTTCCGGCGTTGATGGCCTTGTGGAGATGCGCGGGGCGGAATCCGGGAGGCGTGGTGAGGAGGACGATATCAATGTCCGTCGCGAGCACCTTATCAATCGCGTCCAGACCGACGAACCGCTGGTTGTCCGGCACTTTCACCTGATCCGGTTTTGCGGTCTTTATGTTGTTGTAGCTCGTCTCGAGTTTGTCCGCATGGACATCGCCCATCGCCACAAGCACCACGTTTGGGTCGGCGTTCATCGAGTCCGTAAGTGCGCCACCTCCACGACCACCGCAGCCGACGATGCCGATCTTGATGGCCTTCGCGGCCTGTGCATTGACGATGTGCGGGAAAGCAAGGACGGCCCCGCTGGCAAGCGCGGTGCGACCAAGGAAGGAGCGACGTGTGACTGGATTGGTGGGTGTGTTCATGTGCGTTTGGAAAAGAGGCGGTGAAATTAGTGGCGACGTTGCGCATGTCGAGCGCAGCATTCGCGAAATTCAAACCAACAGGCCGTGGAAGTCTTTGTCGAAATTTACAGGAAAAGTTGCGGGACTTTTTGTTTGCACAATGCGGATGTGCCGCTAGTTTGCGCGCCCTTTTCCGCACATTATTATGAAAGCCGACATCCATCCTGACTACAAAGAGACGACCATCCACTGCGCTTGCGGTGCCAGCTATCGGACCAGCTCCACGCGCCGCGATTTGAAAGTCGGTATCTGTGCATCCTGCCATCCTTTCTTCACGGGCGAGCAGAAATTCGTGGATACCGCAGGCCGCATCGAGAAGTTCTCGAAGCGTTACGGCACCGCGCCTCTTCGCGCGACGAAGGCCGTCAAGGCCTAGCTCGTTCCAATTTGATTTCTGAGACGGTGGAGGCGCTGTTGCGTTTCCACCGTTTCGTCTTTCCTGCACATGGATTTTGCACCGCTCATTGCCCGAAAACGCGAACGCTTGCTTGAAATCGAGAAAGCCATCTCCGAGCCGAATCTCTACGACAACCCGAAGCGTGCGCAGGAGCTTTTGCGTGAAAACACTCGGCTGAAGCAGACAGTGGCAACGTGGGATGCCTTTGAAAAAACGGCCCGCGAGTATTCCGAGAACCTCGAAATGGCGAAGGGCACGGATGAACTGGCCGAGATGGCGCAGGCGGAATTGCCGGAGTTGGAAAAGCGCACGAAGCAGTTGGAGCGCGAGGTGCAGGTGACTCTGCTGCCGCCGGACCCGAACGAGGACCGCGACGCCATCATGGAAATCCGCGCAGGCACCGGTGGCGACGAGGCGGCGATTTTTGCGGCGGACCTTTACCGGATGTATCTGCGCTACGCGGAAACGGCGGGGCTGACGATTGAGAGCATCGAAAGCAGCCCGAGTGTGCTCGGCGGTTATCGCGAGATTATTTTCAAGGTGAGCGGCGAGAATGTGTTTCGGAAGCTGCGCTACGAAAGCGGCGTGCATCGCGTGCAGCGCGTGCCGGCGACCGAGGCGCAGGGGCGCATTCACACGAGCGCTGCGACGGTGGCAGTGCTGCCCGAGGCCGAGGAGGTGGACTTTGAACTCAAGCAGGATGACCTGCGCATCGAGGTCTGCCGCTCCGGCGGGCCGGGAGGGCAGGGCGTGAATACGACCGACTCCGCTGTGCAAATTATGCACATTCCCACGGGCACGATCGTGCGCTGTCAGGACGGGCGCTCGCAGTTGAAGAACAAGGAAAAGGCGATGGTGGTCTTGCGTTCGCGCCTGTTGGAGAGAAAGCAGCGCGAAGAAGCCGAGAAACATGCCGCCGCACGCAAGAGCCAGGTCGGCGGCGGAGATCGTTCGGAAAAAATCCGCACCTACAATTATCCGCAGAACCGCGTGACCGATCACCGCATCGAGATGACGCTCTACAATCTGGACCGTTTTATGGAAGGCGAAGTGCAGCAGATGTTTGACGCCCTCGCGCAAGCCGATCTCGACGAACGCCTCGCCGCAGCGAGCATCGAGTAAACCAGACGCTCGCGGATGTTTTCTCCGTGAGAATCCCATCATCGTGTCTTCGCCGCTTGCTGCATCGCATGTGCGCGTTTACGAAGCACTTCATGTGTCGCGCCCTTATTCTCGTCCTCGCTTTCGGTGGCTTCACGGTATCCGCTTTCGCACAGTTACCAGTCGTTGATCCGCCACGCGCGTGGAAGACGTCCGCAGGCGCTCCCTTTCAGGCCACGTTGCTTTCCTACGACGGGACGACCGCCATTTTTAAAATGCCCAACGGCCAGCGGGTGCCTGCGCCTGCGGACAAACTGAGCGCAGAAGATCAGGCATATCTTGCCGATTGGGTGAAAAAGCAACCGCTTCAATTCACGATGCCGGAAGTCGTCGGTGTGGATACTGCGGCGATAAAAACGGAGGTCGTCAGCGAGGATGCGAAAGGAGAAAAGTTTGTCTATCGCACGACGAATTTCGAATTCGAGTCGCAGGGAAAATTCACGCAATCGCTGCTCCGCGAAATCGCACGCAACTTCGAGGCGACCTACGAATTGCTCAAGGTTTTACCTTGGAATATCGCGCCGCGTCCGCCGTCCGGCACCTACTTCAAGGCGCGACTGTTCAAGAGTAAAGCTGCATATGCCGCAGCGGGCGGCCCGCCGAACAGCGCTGGCTATTATAGTTCCAATGACGAGTGTTTCTTCGTCCCGTTTCAAAGCATCGGCATCAAGGAAAGTGGAAAATCTTACACGAAGGACGATGACTTTGATTCGAGCACGCTCGTTCACGAACTCACGCACCAGATGATGCATTTCTGGCTGGATGCACTGCCGCAGTGGATTCTCGAAGGCACAGCCGAATACACCAGCAACCTCCCGCTCAAGACGGGCAAATTCCGCGTCTCCAGCGCAAAGACCGGGCTTAAGGAATATGTGGATTTTCTTAAAAGGCGTGTCGTCGGAGGCGTGCCCGAGCCGTTTCCGCTGGAGAAACTCTTCATCATTTCCAACGAAGAATGGGGCGCGACGCTCGCTGCGGATCCCGCCACATCGCGCCGCGCTTATTTTACGTCATACCTGCTCGTTTATTATTTCATGCACATGGACGGCAAAGGTGACGGGCAACGCTTGATCCGCTATTTCCGCGAGGTCGCTGACACGAAATATGCGATGGAAAAATATCGCAGCGCGGTGGAGGAATTTCGGAAAAAACCTGAGGTAAAAGATCTCGGTGACGGTCGCTATTCGTGGCCGAGCAATTTGAAGCATCCGAACAAGCCCGTAGATATCGACAGCCCTGAGGCGCAGAAGGCATTTCAAAGTAAAACACTCAAAATCCTGTTGGATGGTCGTAGTGTGGAGCAGTTGCTGAAGGAAATCCGCGCCGCATACAAAAAGCTCGGCATCACGCTTTGAGGCAGCATCTCAGCGTGCGTAGCGAAATCCTAGGAGGGGACGGGATAGATCAACATTCCTTGCAAAGCACACGACCTTGAACGCCATTCCCATCATCTGCGGGTGCATCAGTGTTTGAAACGCGCGCACATCGCCGGGATTCGCACCGTCGGCGAAATGCCCCACTCCCAGCCCGACCATGAAGTGATGCTGGTCCGTAAAGCCTGCGCACTTCATCCCCGCAGCCTCCGCGCTTTCGATGAGGCTGGTGAAATCCACGTGAGCCGTGAGATCGATCTCGCCTGGACGCGCTAGCGGATCCGGCTCGCGGTGGTGATTTGCGTAGGCGGAAAGCGTCCCCTCTGTCCGCTCCGGCGCATAGTATTCTGAGCGTTCATGGCCGTAATCCACTACCAGCACCCAGCCGCGCACGAGCTTCGCAGCCACGGTGGCGATCCATTCACGAGCGGCGAGGTTCACTTCCGTCGTGTAGCCCGGCGGGAGCGGTTGTGGGATTTGCGCGCAAGCAGTCGCCAGCACTTGTGAGGAAAGCGGTGCATCCACAAAACGAAAACGTCCGTCCTTCGCATCTACGCAGCGCTCGCACCAAATCATACCGTCCCACTTCACCACGTGAACGGGAAACGCATCGGGCAGTTCATTGGAAAAATGCACGCCGGTGAACGGCGCAAGTGCATCTAGCGATTCGCACCACTGAACGCGTTCCGCATACTCGCGCAGTCGCACGCGCTGCTGCTCGGCGAGGGTTGATAATGGCTCTACGATGTGATACGTCACCGCCGAAAAAAAAGCGCTCCCTCGCAGGGCACCGAGCACATCCGCAGCGAAGTCGCCCCCATTTGCGCCCTGCTCTACGATGGAGAAATCTGACGGCCTGCCCATCCGCGCCCACATCTCCTCTAGCTGCACCGCCAGCAGTCTTCCGTAGAGCGAACCCACGCTCACATTCGTAAAAAAATCCCCCTTTTTTCCAACTCTCGCCCGTCCGCCCGAGTAGTAGCCATTCACTGGATGATAAAGCGCTAGTTCCATGAACTGGGCAAACGTCATTGGCCCGTGCATGGCGATTTCCTCAGCGATAGTTTCTGTGAGCAGCATGAAAGTGCGAAGCGCCGACTCTCATACGTCGGATAAATTCTCAATCGAGAAGCGCCTTTGTTTCCCCGCCGCTCCTCCGTGCAATGACTACGGTTTGATTCCCATCCCAAAAACCATGACAGTCACCACAAGCGAAGCGAGCAGAGCGATGGCCGCGAGCGCGTAGATAGCCAATCCCGCCGGGTCTTTTTTCGCCGTCTTCTTTTGAAACGGCGAAGCATTCATGAAGTTCGACGGCTTTGCACTGCTCTTGGCTACAGGGAGCACATGGTCATCCACCTCAGGCAGTTCCTGCGTTTCCTCGCCTGCGCTATCCGGATCAAAGACCGAATCAACTTTACCGAATTGAATTTTGTCCCCGGCATTCAAAACGTGTTCCTCGTCGGCATTCAGCGATGTGCCATTCAGCTTCGTGCCGTTTGTTGAGCCGATGTCTTTCAAAATGAAGCCGTCTCCTTTCGGAGATATCTGCGCGTGGTAGCTCGAGACGCTCACGTCATCGAGGTGAAACGTGTTGTCCGGCGCGCGACCCACAGTCACCGTTTCGTCGGTGAGTTCGTGATCCATTTGGGAGCCGTCAGGGAGTGTGATGTGGAGCTTTGGCATGGCATCGGGATAAACGCACCGCCCTCCCGTGGCAAATGACAAATGTGGAAACTGAACTTCCATCCACTCAGCTGATCAGCAGCAGGCGCAGTGGATCGCCGGGGCGGGTTTCGGGGGCGCGGTGGATGCATGGAGGGACGGGGCTGCCGGGCCATTCGGTGGCGATGCGCCAGAGATTGCCGAGGCCAAAGGAATATGGTCGCGCGTGCGGGAGTGGGGCGTAGTGCAGGTCGTAGCAGTGTTCGTTGAGAAATTCGCGGAAGGAGTCGTCATCTTTTCCTCCGAAGAGTTTGAGCAATTCCCCGCGCGTTTCGGGTATGTCCACGCGGTGTTGCGCCTCTTCGTTGAGCAGGCCCTCGCTCGTTGCTCCGTTGTAGGTGCAGAGCCACGTGTCCGCTTCCACTGGCGCGCTGTCCACGTGAAAGGAAATCACGTCCGTGCGCACGGGCCCCGGTTCTTCGTCGCGAGGATAGCCATTGATGCAATTGAGCGTGGGGTCGAGGTCGTGTTCGCGAAGAAGCCGCGAGTCTTCGAGCATCATCTCGATGGCTGCGCGGCCTGCATCACTGACCGGGAGGCTTGCTAGTTGCGCTTCGTCGAGAACCTGAATCCCTTCGCTCACGACGAGATGTTTCAGCACTTCGCCGAAATCCCCGCGCAGTGTGCGCGGCCAGCAGAGCGCGTTGAAGCCATCTGCAAAAGGCGTCGTGAGCAAATCGTGAAAACTGTTCACGCGTTTGATGCGCGTGTAATTGGGCAGGGTGAAAGGAGTCACGTGCGTGGAAAGAGCGTCACTACAATGATGTGGATTGTCGGTTCTGCGGATTCAGCATCCGCTTATGCCCGGCGCTGGTGTGCGCTTGAAATGTAGCGCAGCAACTACAGTCCCTTCGGCAGACTTTTCAGTGCATCCTTGAGCGCTTTGTGAACCTGCCCCTCGGCGTCATCATCATCGTCGTCCGCAGCCTTCTTGGGCGAGGAAGGGCTTGCATCATCGCCACCGCTCCAATCGAGACCCTCGGTAAAGATCTTCACCGTGCAGCCTGCTGCTGCAGGCTGAATCATGATCGTCAGCTTCGCATCGCCCTGCACGCGCTTGAGGATCGCGTTCTGTTTTCCATTCAAACTCCCGGCCCCGTCCTTCCAGCCTTGTTGCTTGAGATTCGCAGAAAACTCCTTCGTCACCGCCTCCACCGAGCGCGCGCTGGAAAATTGGATCTGATTCACGATCTGCTTGAACTCCACATCGGTCGCATCCTTCGGCAGTGGTAGCTTCCGCGCGGGAATGAGCGGGCCGGCTGCGACTTTGCGCTCCTTTTTCACAGGCTCGTCCGCTTCAGCCACCGTCGGCTTTGGCGCGACTGCCGGTGCTTTGCGCGCTTTCGCTGGCATCGGCGCGGCAAACGTCATGTCCACCTCCCACTTTTCTCCAAACGTGTCGAGTTCCTCGCCCGTGGTTACGTGACCGGTCACATTCCCGCCCTCGATCTTAAACTCGGCCATCTTGATTCTACCCAACGAGGTGAACCCCTGTTTCTTGTGGGCACTGTGGGCTACTTCGCAGCCAAAAATCCCGCCGTCGTGATGCACACTCAGAATCAGCGCACTGCCCAGCTTCCCGAACGCAGCGTCGAAAGAAGGCTTCTTCGATGTCGCCGGATCTTTCTCCGTGAAGATCACTTTCACAGCCTCCTTCCCGCTGAATGCCTCTTCTTCCTCCACAAGCACAAACTTGATCGCCGCATTTTTCCCGTTGCCCACAAACTTTCCAGTCACGGTCGGCTTCACAGGCGCATCGGGCTTCGCGTCGCCAGTTCCCGGATTCGCCGGAGTTTGTGCCGTGGCGAAATCCGCAAGCGTCAGCCCGAGCACAGTCGCAGAGATTTGCCAGAAACGTAGGAAAGAAAAGGTCTTCATGGATGGTTGATGGTGATTGCTTGCAGTGGCTTTTGCTGTGTTCGCGAGAAATTTGCGAGCGAACATATCAATTGAAGGATGGAGATATGAGGACAGTGGATTTGGCATTTGATGGCGAGTGGGCTTTCGGTGGGCTTGCACTTGGGCTGTTGGGGAAACATCTTGGCGGGATGATTTTTCGTTTAGCTTTTGCACTGGTGGCTTCGGCTGTGTTTGCGGGGGAGGATGCTGCGCTGGAGGGGCGGTTTGTTTCCAATGCGCGGCAGCTCATCATCGAGGGGAAGCGGAGCGGGGAGGGGTATTTTTCGCCGGATGGGAAGCGGATGATTTTCCAAAGTGAGCGGGATGAGGGGAATCCGTTTTACCAGATGTATGTGCTGGATTTGGAGAGCGGGGAGACGACGCGGGTGTCGCCGGGGACGGGGAAGACGTCGTGCGGTTTTTTTCAAGCGGGGACGGGGCGGGTGTTGTTTGCGAGCACGCATGAGGATGCGGATGCGATGGCGAAGCAAAAGGCGGAGCTGGAGTTTCGCGCGAGCGGGAAGCAGCGGCGGTATTCATGGGATTACGATGGAGCGATGGATATTTTTTCGGCGAAAGTGGACGGGACGGAGCTGGTGAATTTGACGAAGTCGCTGGGGTATGATGCGGAGGGGGCGTTCTCGCCGGACGGGAAGAAGATTGTGTTTTGTTCGCTGCGCGGGGCTTTTCCGCTGGCGAATCTTTCGGCGGAAAAGCGGGCGCGCTATGACAAGGAACCGTCGTGGTTCGGTGACATTTACATCATGGATGCGGATGGCTCGAATGTGCGTCGGCTGACGAATGCGCCGGGCTATGATGGCGGGCCGTTTTTTTCGCCGGATGGGGAGCGGATCCTCTGGCGGCGCTTCGATGCGAGCGGGATGAATGCGGACATTTTCACGATGAAGCTCGATGGGAGCGATGTGCGGCGGCTGACAGATTTTAAGGCGATGTCGTGGGCGCCTTTTTTTCATCCGAGCGGAAAGTATGTGGTGTTCACGTCGAATAAACTGGGGTTTGAAAATTTTGAGCTGTTCCTCGTGGATGCGGCGGGCGGGCACGAGCCGGTGCGAGTGACGTTCACGACGGGTTTCGACGGGCTGCCGGTGTTTTCGCCGGATGGGAAAAAGCTGTCGTGGGCGAGCGGGCGCACGTCGGAGGGGAAGTCTCAGATTTTCCTCGCGGACTGGAATCACGAGGCGGCGCTGAAGGCACTGGAGGCAGCGCCGAAGCGTGCAGTGCCGGAGAAGTCGCTTGATGAGCAAGTGCAGGAACTTGAAAAATATTTGGATGCTGCGGCTTTTGCGAAGCCTGCTGGAGGAGCGGGTGGAGGTGCTTCATTTCATGGCGGAACCATCGTGCATACGCCGTTGGGTTCTTTTGCACTACCGAGCGTCGGAGGGCAACAGTTGCAGCCGGAGATTTCGGCAGAGGATGCGAAGGCCGAAGTAAGCTGGCTTGCGGATGAGAAGCGCGATGGCCGCGGGGTGGGAAGCGAGGGCGCGCGGATGGCGGCGGACTGGCTGGCGGAGTATTTCAAGAAGGCGGGAGTGCAGTCGCTGCCCGGCGTGGATGGATATTTTCACCCGTTTGAATTTAATTCGGGCGAGCGTGTGGATGCGGCGAAGACGGCGCTGAAAATCAATGAGGGTGTGCCTGCGGTGCTCGACCGCGATTTTCGTCCGCTGCCTTTCAGCTCGAATGAGGAGGCGCGCGGTGCGGTGGTTTTTGCGGGCTACGGCCTGAACGTGCCGGAAGGGACGGGGCAGCGACGCTACAACAGCTACGAGGGGCTGGATGTGAAAGACAAGGTGGTGCTCATCCTGCGCTATGTGCCGGAGAGCGTGGATGCGCCGCGTCGTGCGCATCTGAATCGCTACGCCGGTCTGCGCTACAAAGTGATGATGGCGCGCGAGCGCGGCGCGAAGGGCGTGCTGGTGGTGACGGGACCCAACTCGCCGAATGCGGGCGAGCTTTTACCGCTGAGTGGTGACGGGAGTAATGCGGACAGCGGTTTGCCCGCGCTGAGTGTGAGCGGGGCGTTTGCCGATGCGCTGCTGAAACCGGCTGGGAAGACGCTGAAGGAACTGCAGTCGTCGCTCGATGATGAAAATCCGCACGCGCAGGGAGGGTTTGCAGTGCCGGGATCGTCCGCGAATTTCTCTGCTGGTGTGATTCACGACAAAAAAATGGATCGAAACGTGATCGGTTACATCAAAGTGAAGGGCGCTACGGAATGGGTGATCGTCGGCGCGCACTACGATCATCTCGGTCGTGGAAAAGGCAGCGGTAGTTCGCTCGCACGCGCTGGCGAGGAAGGGAAAATCCATCCCGGTGCGGACGACAACGCGAGCGGCACAGCGATGGTGATGGAGATCGCCGCCGCTCTGGCGAAGGAGCACGCGGAGCACCCGGAAAAATTCCGCCGTAACATGGCGTTTGCGCTGTGGAGTGGCGAGGAGTCGGGGCTGCTCGGCAGTAGTGCTTTTGTGGAAAAGCCGCCGCTCGATTTGAAAAACGTGGTCGCCTACATCAACGCCGACATGGTGGGGCGGCTGCGCGAAAACAAGCTGCTCGTGCAGGCGGTGGGGTCGTCGAAATCATGGCCGCGCATCATCGAAAAGCGAAATGTCGCTGCGGGTTTCGCGCTCACGTTGCAGGAAGACCCATATTTGCCGACCGATGTGACTTCCTTCTACCCAAAGCGCATCCCGGTGCTGAATTTTTTCACGGGCAGCCACGAGGACTATCATCGCCCGACGGACACGGCGGACAAAATCAACGCCGAGGGCATCGCGCGCATTGCGACGTTTGCGAAGGGTATCGTGCTTGATGTGGCGCAGTCGCCGGAGCGGCCCGAGTTTTCTCGCGTCGAGCGAAAGGACCAAGGCGGCGGGCGCGACCAGATGCGTGCGTATCTCGGAAGCATCCCCGATTACGCGACGGAGGTGAAGGGCGTGAAGCTCAGCGGAGTGCGCGCCGACAGCCCTGCCGAAAAGGCCGGGCTGAAAGGCGGCGATGTGATCGTGGAGTTTGCCGGGCAAAAAATTGCGAACATCTACGACTACACTTACGCGCTCGACGCCGTGAAAATCGGCCAGCCCGTAAAGGTCATCGTGGAGCGCGAAGGCAAGCGCGTGGAAATCACCGCGACACCCGAGGCGCGGAAGTAGTGAGGTTTCCACCTTGCCACTGTATGCGGGGTCTGCGCTAAAAGAGGGCGATGACTTCGCCTGAAAAGCACCCGACACTGACCGTGGGCGAGTTCTACACACGACACTCGGAGTCGTTGCAACTCGAACCACTCACGGAGGCGGGCATTGGATTCCAGCGACGAATCCGCGAGCCCACGATTAACCGGCCCGGCCTGGCGCTGTGCGGTTTCTTTTCGTATTTCGCGGACAAACGCATCCAGGTTATGGGATCG
>JBEIQV010000119.1:0-9567 GCA_040376335.1 Verrucomicrobiia bacterium
CATAGCGCTCCACGGCGGCGCGCAGCATCGGCGTGGCAAAAGTAAGATCGCCGAGGCCCCATAGTTCGAGGACGAGGAGCTTCGGTCGGTGTGTGATGTTCGAGGAATCGTCGGCCACAGCGCGCAGCCATTTGGCTGCACCGGGCGCGCATTGCAAACGATTCCGTCTTTAGGGAAGCCGGAATCCGAAGGCCTGCTATGCGCTGAATGCCCGCTCGATGAGCTGGCGCTGCTCGATGTCGCTCACGTTTTTGCTGCCGACTGCGGTGCTGGCGGCTTCGTCTCGGCCAGCGTAGGGGATGTCGGTCCATTTACCTTTGATTTCGTGGAGCAGCGTTTGCAGGCGGGGCTTGATGAAACGATGGGCACCCATGTTTTCCGGCTCCTCCTGACACCAGACAAATTTCATGGCGTTGGGGTAGCACTTGATGGCGTCAATCAGCGCGCGTTCGTGCAGCGGGTAGAGCTGCTCAATGCGGATGAAAGCGGTGCGCCCGATTTGGTTTTCGTCGCGGAACTTCACGAGATCGTGAAACACTTTCCCTGTGCTGAAAATGATGCGCGTCACCTGCTCGCGTTCGCAATTGAGCGATTCGGAGCCGTCGAAGATTTCGTGAAAACGTCCCTCGCTAAAGTCGCTCACTTTCGACCCAGCAGCTTCGAGACGGAGCATGGATTTCGGCGTCATCAGCACGAGCGGCTTTTTGAAATCACGCTTCATCTGGCGGCGCAGCACGTGGAAATACTGCGCGGGCGTGGTAAGCGCGGCGACCTGGATGTTGTCCTCGGCGCAGAGTTGGAGAAACCGCTCCAGCCGCGCCGACGAATGCTCGGGGCCCTGACCTTCGTAACCGTGCGGGAGCAGTAGCACGATGCCAGAAGGGCGCTGCCATTTGCTCTCAGCACTCACGATAAATTGATCGATAATCACCTGCGCGCCGTTCACGAAATCTCCGAACTGTCCCTCCCACTGGCAGAGCATCTCGGGGTAGTTGAGCGAGTAGCCGTAGTCGAAACCAAGCACGCCCGCCTCGCTGAGCAGCGAATTGTAGATGCAAATTTTCGCCTGCTTGCCGGGCTGCATGTTATCGAGCGGACACCAGCGCTGACGCGTGACGGTGTCGTAAAGATAAGCGTGGCGCTGGCTGAAAGTGCCCCGGCGAACGTCCTGCCCGCTGAGACGCACGGGTGCGCCCTCCAGCAAAAGACTTCCCCACGCGAGCGACTCGGCGGTCGCCCAGTCAATCCCCTCGCCGCGCTCAAACGCCTGCCGTCGTTTATCGAGCACAAACGTCTTCACACGCGGATGCACGGCGAAGCCATCAGGTGGAGTCGTCATCGCCCCGATGATCTTTGCGAGCGTGTCCTTCGCCACCGCTGTCGCCACCGGTGCGTGCGAATACGCAGGCTGCTGGACGGCCGTGCTGCCCTCGAGTTTCGCGTCCCGTTTTTCGCGTCCCTGTTTTTTCTGCGCGGCAACGGCCTGCGCCTCGGCGAGCGCGTCTTCGAGCCGCTTCCACAGCTCCTTTTGAAAAGACTCGGCCTCCTCGGCGGTAAGAACCTTTTCCCCGACGAGTTTGTCGCGAAAAATCGTGCCGACGCTCGGGTGGCTCACGATGTCGCGATACATATCCGGGCTGGTGAAAGCGGGATCGTCGTTCTCGTTGTGGCCGTGGCGGCGGTAGCAGACCATGTCCACAAAAACGTCGCGCTTGAACTGCTGGCGAAACTCAAACGCCAGCTCCATCGCGTAGCGCACCGCGAGCGGATCATCTCCATTCACGTGAAAGACGGGCGCCTCCACCATCTTTGCCACATCGGTGCAATACTGTGAACTGCGCGCGTCAGCGGGCAGCGTGGTAAAGCCGATCTGGTTGTTGATGACGAAATGCACAGTGCCACCGATGCGGTAGCCCTGGAGTTGCGACATATTCAGCACCTCCTGCCCGATTCCCTGACCCGCGAGCGCGGCATCGCCATGGATCAAAATCGGAACGACCTTGCTGCGCTCCACCGTGTCCTGCCGGATTCGCTGGCGGGCGCGCGTCATGCCCATCACCACGGGATTTACGATTTCGAGATGACTCGGGTTGGCGCTCAACCGCACCTGCACCGTCGCGCCGCTCGGCTTCACCACGCGGTCGTTCACATAGCCGAGGTGATATTTCACATCGCCATCGCCATAGACCGAATCGGGGATGAAGTTCGGATCAAACTCCTGAAACATCAGCCGGTAGGGTTTTTTCAAAAACTCCGTGATGACCGCGAGACGTCCGCGATGCGCCATGCCCATCGTGATTTCCTCCACGCCAAAGCGCGGGCAGTTTTCGATCACCGCATCGAGCGCCGAGATGAACGACTCCGCGCCCTCCGCGCTGAACCGCTTCTGCCCCTTGTAAGCCACCGTGTGCAGGAAGCGCTCGAACGACTCCACTTTCAAAATGTGCCGCAGCATCCGCTTCTTCGTCACAGCATCCGCGACCCACTGGGCGCGGTTTTCGATGCGGTCGCGGAGCCAGTTGCGCACCCGCGCATTTGCGATGTGCATGAACTCAAAACCAATGTTGCCGCAGTAGATTTCCTCCAGCTTCGCACGCATCTCGCGAAGCGGCATCGCCACTCCGCCGAGAAAATATTTCGAGCTGACCGGGAGATCGAGGTCCTTATCGGAAAAGCCGAGTTCGCGCAGCGCTAGCAGGTCATTTTTCGGCGCGTTGTGTGCAAGCGGGTTCGTCCAAGCGAGCGTGTGCCCGAGCGTGCGGTAGGCATACACGAGCCCGTCCACACGCGTCTGAAGCGCGCCATCCCCGCCCACGGGAGCCGCGCCATTTCCAGAAATCTGCTTCTTTTCAAACTGCGCAAAACCGAGATGAAACCCTTCGCAAAACGCCCGCATCGAAGGTTCCACATCCTCGGGATTTTTCAGCCATCGCGAGTAAGCCTCATCGAGCAGATCCACATTATATCGGTTAGCAAAAGTCACAGCCATGCCACCACGCTATGCAGCATCCCGGATGAAAACAAGAAGCGGAGATTTTATGGAGCGATCGGAGCAGAAATCCAGCATACTGCCGCTCTAGCCTCTCCGTCTTTCCATCCTCCGCAATTCACCTCTCTCAGCTCCATAAGACCCTTAATAATATACCGAGGGGGTTTCCGCAGGCGACAAGAGGTAAACGCAAGGTTGGATGCCAGCGCCAACACAACGCCCGGCACCGACACGGTTCTCATGCACAAATTCACCGCAACGCCAGTGCGCTAAATTCGCACGAACATTCTCCAAAACCGCATTAATCCCGCATTTTATCTGGTCCAAGTAAACCTTTTGGAGCCGGGAAATAGAAGGAGTGGATGAGGTTTTCATTAAAGGTCGGCCATTGATTCGACTCGCCACAGGGGCACTTGAAATTGGACGTTTAGGGCGTGCAGCAACCAGCGCCCATTTTATACGCAACCAGCGCCCGCATTGGCGGCGCAGGGCTCGATGCTGTGGCGCTCGAATCGCTCCGCGCACTTAGAGGCGCTGCGCTGAACTGGCAGGCGCTCGCTTTTGAAAATCGCAGTGAACTGCCGGACGCTCGCATCTCGACTTTGCGCTGGCATCCCGTGCGTCTGCTCAGCGGGCTCGGCAGCGAGCACTATTACGCGGCAAAAAAGCACGCACTCGATCGCGCTGCGGCGCGACTGCTCACACGCGGAGAGTGGTCGCTTTTTCACGGCTGGAGTGGGGAGAGCGTGCGCACATTGCGAGTGGCTAAGGCGCGTGGTATTCCTTCGCTCATCGAAATCCCGACGTGGCACCGGCACAAAGGAAAGGACAAGCCGCTGCGCCTGACGAAAAGCGAACGCGAAGCCGCTGCGCTGCGCGGATGGGCGGGATGGAAGCAGCGGCTGCTCATTACCCGGCACCAAATGCTCGAAGAATACGATCTCGCCGATCTCATCCTCGTGCTCAGCGAAAAAGCGGAGAAAACTTTTCTCGCGGGTGGCATCGCGAAGGAAAAACTTTTCCGTCATCAGCGCGGCGTGGACGTGGTGCGTTTTGCTCCCGCCACTGCGCAGCCGGAAAAATTTCGCGCTGTCTTCGTGGGCGCGCTGATCGAGCGGAAGGGCGTTCATCATTTGCTCCGCACGTGGCGGAAGCTGGGACTGCGCGATGCAGAGTTGGTTTTGGTCGGCACGGTGCATCCGGAAATCGAGCCGGTGCTCCGCGAGTGCGCGGGCGACGACATTATCGTGCGCGGCTTCGTGAAAAACGTGGCGGATGAATACCGTGCGGCGAGCGTCCACATTTTGCCGAGCGAGTGCGAGGGCAGCGCCAAATGCACCTACGAAGCCGCTTCGTGCGGGCTCGCGCAAATCACCACGCGCGAATCCGGCGATGTCGTTCAGGATGGTGTGAATGGGATCATCATCCCGCCCAACAATCCCGATGCGCTCGCCAACGCACTCACGCGCCTGCACGCAGACCGCGATCTCTGCGCACGCCTCGGCGCCGCCGGACGTGAGCGAGTCTGCACTCAATTTACGTGGGAGCATTTCCGCACGCGACTGCTCCAGGCATACTCACGCGTGAAAGAGACGAAAAATTTTAGCGCGCCATGAAAGCGCTCGTCTTCCAGATGAAGCGCATCGGCGACCTTGTGCTCACCACGCCTGCGCTCGCGGCGCTGAAGCAACTCGGAGCGCGCGTCACGCTCGTCGTTGATGCTCCGTGCATCTCACTTTGCCCGGCAATTCCGAATGTGGATGAAGTGCTCGTGTATTCCAAAAAGGGGAGTAATCGCGCGCTGTGGCGGCGGCTCCGCGAACGCGATTGGGATGTCTGCCTTGATTACACAGCCAGCGACCGCAGCGCGCTGATGGCGTGGTTTTCCCGCACGCCCCGGCGCATCACGTTTGCGTGGGCGCGCAAGCGTTTGCTGCGCAGGCTCGCGTATCACGAATTCGTCGAATCGCCCGTGCGACTGGCTCACACTTGCGACCATTATCTCGATCTGCTGCACCCGCTCGGCGTGGAGCGCGATGAGGCGACCGCCCCGTCACTCGTGCTGCCAGATGAGGCGAGGAAAAATGCGAACGAGCTAGTCACGGGCGACTATGTTCTCATCCATCCCGGCACGGCGCGGGTGGAAAAATACTGGCTCACATCGCGATGGAGCGAAGTCATCGCGCGCCTTCGCGAATTGGGAATGGCAGTCGTGGTCACGAGCGGCCCGGATGCTTTTGAGCGGGCGCATATCGCGGAGATCATTTCGGGATTTACGCAGCAATCCGTCAATCAACCTCCGGTGAAAAGCATCGCCCCGCCCGACTTGCTCACGCTCGCAGCGGTAGTGAAAGGAGCACGCATGGTCGTGAGTTGCGATACCGCCGTGGTTCATCTCGCCGCCGCTTTTCAAAAACCGCAAATCGCGCTCTTCGGTCCGACGAATCCCTTTCACTGGCGACCACGGCACGAGAGAGCGATCGTCATCAGCGCAGCGCAATCGGAGTCGCCGCTCACTACTTTCACCCCAAAAATGAAAGGCGCGGCGATGGAGAAAATCCCAACAACGACAGTGCTGAAAGCTGTCGAAAGTTTGCTGGCGGATACGAAATGAGCGCGAAGGCAACAAAAAATCTCTTCGCGCACGGAGCGCAGTTCATGGTTTCCTTTCCACCACATGGCTGAGACCACAAAGAAAATCTCCCGAAAGGACATCGCCAAGATGTCGTTTGGCGACTTCCTGCGCTCGGCGCGCGAACCGTATCGGCGGCTGTTCAGTTATTTGAAGCCCTACCGTCGTCGGTTTTGCCTAGGCATCTTTTTCGGCGTTTGTTTCGCGGGGGCAAATGCGTCACTGGTTTGGGTGATGAAGAACGCGGGCGACTTGGTGATGCCGGGCCCGGGCAGGCCAGTGTCCTCGCTGCAGCACTTCCTGGGCGAATGGGCCATGCCGGGACTGGACGGTCGCTCGCCGGTGAAGGTCGTGATGCTGGTGTGCTTCGCGATTCCGGTGGCAATGGCGTTGCGTGGGCTTTTTTCCTACCTGAATGCCTACTGTGTGCTGTGGGTGAGTCAGCGCGTGCTCGATGATATCCGCCAGCAAGTCTATCGGCACACGCTCGGGCAGGCGCTGGAGTTTTTTAACCGACAAAAAGCGGGCGACCTTGTGCAGACGGTTTTCAATCAAACGCGCATGGCCCAGCAGGCGCTCACGAGCATCGCGAGCGACATCGTGAAGCAGCCGGTCACCATCGTCAGCGCAGTCGGCATGATGCTGTATTACGATTGGAAATTCACCGTCGTCGCGCTGCTGCTCTTCCCGCTGTGTCTGCTGCCGGTGCTCATCGTGAGCAAGAAAGTCCGCAGGAGCGCGGCGCGTGAAGAAGAGGAAGCCGGCGGGATGATGGTGCTCATGCACGAGGCATTTGGCGGCATCCGCGTGGTAAAAACTCACGCACGCGAGGACTACGAAGCGAGTCGCTTTAACGAGGCAAATCAGGCGATGCTGCGCTTCGTGATGAAATGGCGGAAGGCCATGGAAATGACGGGGCCTGCGGTGGAAACCGTCGCATCGCTGGGCATCAGCGGCGCGCTCTTCTATGCGTGGTCGGCGAAACTTCCCAACGGCACCATGCTCGCGCTCGTCGGCGCGCTGGTGCTCATTTACCCTTCGTTTAAGGCGCTCAGCCGCGTGCAACTGATGATGCAAAAGTGTCTCGCCTCGACGACGAAGATCTTTGAACTGCTCGACCGCACGCCATCCATTCAAGACGCACCCGACGCACAACCGCTCGTCACGGTGAGCGGCAGCATCCGCTTTGAAAACGTCACTTTCACCTACGCAGGAAAAGACGAGCCCGCAGTGAAAGGCGTGTCTTTGGAAATCCCGGCGGGCAGCACTTGTGCGCTCGTTGGCGAGAGCGGCAGCGGAAAGAGCACCATCCTCGCACTGCTCCAGCGGCTTTACGAACCGCAGTCCGGCGCGGTGACGATTGATAGCCGCGCGCTGCAAGCAATCACGCAAGCATCGCTCCGCGAACATATCGCAACTGTGAGTCAGGATGTGTTTCTTTTCCACGACAGCATCCGCCAGAACATCCGCTACGGACGGCTGGAGGCGACGCAGCCGGAAATCGAAGACTCCGCGCGCATGGCCTACGCGCACGACTTCATCACGCAGCAGCCACAGGGCTACGAGACCGTCATCGGCGACAAAGGCTGTAACCTCTCCGGCGGCCAGCAGCAGCGCCTCAGCATCGCGCGGGCATTGCTGAAAAACGCACCCATCCTCCTCCTCGACGAAGCCACCAGCGCGCTCGATAGCGAGAGCGAGCAGCGCATCCAGGCCGCGCTGGAGACACTCGCCAAAGGCCGCACCGTCATCGCCATCGCCCACCGGCTCTCCACGATCTTGAAAGCCGATCAAATCGTAGTGATGGATCGCGGTATCGTGAAAGCGGTGGGCAAACACGCCGAACTTTACGAAAAATCACCCGAATACCGGAGGCTCTACGACCTGCAATTTAGCCACGTCACAGCATGAAAACCATCATCGTCCTGCTTGCGCTCAGCACCTTTGCCTTCGCCGCACCGGCGAAAAAAATCACCAACCGCGAATTTCCAGACCGCTCCGGGAGCTCCAAGGAAATTGACCCGGACAAGCGCCAGTCCATCGAAACTTTCTACGATCAAAGCCGGAAGCCGACCTACAAAATCGTGTATAAACTCGATGAACGCCTCCAGCCCATGTCCGGCATTTACTACAACGCCGCTGGAGTTGTTTTCCAAAAAAGCAGCTACAAACTCGATGGTGCCGACCGCATCGTTCAAGAGGTCGTCTATGACTCCAAGGATCGCCTCGTTTGCACCAAAAACTTCATCTACGGCACCAGAGCTGGGCAGACCAAAGTCATCGGTATAGACCTCTACGACTCCAACGGTGTCCTGGTCCGCCCGCAAAAAGGAAGCGGGAAGAAGAAGTAGGTTACGAGCGCCGGGCAGGACCTCATTTACGAATAATCAGGCAGTTTCTTGATCCTCTGCTATTCGACCACTCCGTTCCGAACAAAGAAGGTAATCGAATTCGCTGGGCGGGGTTCGTCGTTGTAGGGTTTCACTACATAGGTGATCATTTTTCCCCACCAATCCATTTTACAAAATTTGGTGTGCCTAGCGTTTTAAGTAACGCGGCCTCCGAAAGACCATGCACGGGTTGTTTCAATGAACGCACTTTATCAATTGAGATTCGTCTTTCGCGATCACCATCAAACAAGCTCTGGCATCCTTGCGATGTCATTAAGCAAATCGCCAACATCAACGCATATATTCTGCGGCGGAAATGAGAGGAGTTCATTGGTCTTTGTTTTCTTAAAAACGTGATTCGGATTGGATGAAGTTCGCCGTCGGCTGAATATGTAAGCAAGAAGCTTTTGCCCTCCCTCGATATTAGGTTCCCTCCCGCCGCGATGCTACGGTAAGGAATTTCCTCGCCACGTTCCTCTGTGCCGCCATTGATAGCAGCCACTTTTCCAAACCATGTCTGACGAAACCAACGCACCCACGCCTTAACCTCTTGCCGATGGAGCCGCGCCAAGCACCGAAACCGCGAGCGCTGCACCTGCCGAGACCAACGAGGCACCGGGCACTGCCGCTGATCTCGCGGCTTTCGCCGAGGCCTCGCTAAAGGGCCGCCTTTCTAACGCCGAGGAAGATCGCGCCACACGCATCATGCGCGAACTCATCCTCGCGGGCGACGCCGGTCCGGCGCTTGAAGCGATGACGAAACTGCCGTGGATCCTCGGAGTCCGCGCCGCCGAACAAGCGTGGCCCACGCTGAGCGACGCCGCGCACGCGCAACTCATCGAAGGACTCGTGAAACTCGAAGGTGACAATGCCGCGCGACTCCGCCTCAGCCTCGCGCGTTCGCTTGCAAAAATCGAACTCGCCACCGGCCTCCAACTCGCCGCCATCACGTGCCGCGGACTTTTCGACGCAGAAAAAGGCGCTCTCTCGCCCGAGCACTCCAAGCTCATCGGCAATGTCTTCATTGGTCGCGGCAAGCCGTGGGTGCTCCAGCTCCCGCTCGACGGACTCGATTCCGCCGATGCCGTGCCCATCGCCTCGTGCGTCGTCTTCAGCGCGTTCAACGTCAACAACCCTCCCATCACACAGCTCAGCATACTTCGTTATTCCGCCGAGCGACTCGGTGCGCTGCACGAAAACCTGATCTCCATGATCGCGAAGTCCGTCTCCCGCTGGAACGGCAAATGGCAAAGTTCGCTCCGTAGTGAAATCGCCGATCTCCCTGCCGCCATTGTCGCAGCATTGAGCGAGAAAAAGGAACCCGAGCCCCGCAATAATCGCAACGAGCGGAACGAACGCGCTCCACGCAACGAGGCACCTGCCGAGGACACGCACGACGACGAACCAGAGCCGACACTTCCGCCTGAGCTGGAGGAGAAATTAAAAATCGCCACCGAGAGCGGTGACGCCGATCTCGTCGCGCAGGTCTCCCAGGAAATCAACGCCTGGCGCGAAGCCCACCGCGCAACGCAGCAGCACTCGGAGGACCATGAGCA
>JBEIQV010000246.1:0-5046 GCA_040376335.1 Verrucomicrobiia bacterium
ACACTGCCTACTCAGTTTGGTGAATCCGTCGTGCTTCGCGTGCTGGATCGCACCACCGTGCAGTTGGATTTGGAATCACTCGGGATGCCAGACGACATCTACAACTACCTTCTCCACACCATCGAGAAACCCAACGGTATATTCATCGTCACCGGGCCGACCGGGTCGGGGAAAACAACGACGCTTTACGCCTGTCTCAACAAAATAAATACGGTGGATTCCAAGGTTCTCACCTGCGAGGACCCAGTCGAATACGACATCGAAGGAATCATCCAGGTGCCCATCAACGACAACATTGATCTGACTTTCGCGCGCGTCCTCCGCGCCTTCCTGCGTCAGGATCCAGACCGCATCATGGTGGGTGAAACGCGTGACAAGGAGACTGCGCAAATTGCCATCCAGGCATCGCTCACAGGTCACTTGGTTTTCACCACACTCCACACGAACGACGCACCCGGAGCCATCACGCGACTCATTGATATGGGCGTGGAGCCCTTCCTGATTTCCGCCTCGCTCGAAGGCGTTCTCGGCCAACGCCTCATCCGGAAAATTTGCACGCAGTGTAAAATGACTTACGAGCCTAGAGAGAGCATCCTCGCGCAACTAGGGCTCACACCACAGGAGATCGGCGACAAAAACTTCTTTTTCGGCAAGGGCTGCGACTACTGCAACAACACCGGTTACCGCTCACGCAAAGGCATCTACGAGCTGCTCAACATCACCGACCCGCTGCGCGAATTGATCAACCAGCGCGCCCCCTCGGTCGTGATGAAACAAAAGGCCATCGAACTGGGCATGGTCACTCTACGTGACGACGGTCTCCGCACGATCTACGAAGGACTGACGACCATCGAGGAAGTGCTGAAATACACGTAGTCTCAAGAAGTTCTCAGCGCACTGAGGCGAGTGTTAATCAGTTATTGCGCGGCCTTCGCCCGGGCGATTGCGGCCATCATGCCCATCGCCTTATTCACAGTCTCGTTATATTCGCCCTCGGGAGTGCTGTCGGCGACTACGCCCGCGCCTGCTTGCACGTAGGCTTTGCCGTTTTTGAGAACGACGGTCCGTAGCGCGATACATGAGTCGCTGTTTCCATCGAAGCCGAAATAGCCGACGGCTCCCGCATAGACGCCCCGCTTGCTTTTCTCGAACTCGGCGATGATCTGCATGGCGCGCACCTTTGGGGATCCACTCACTGTGCCCGCTGGGAAAGTTGCGCGCATCACGTCGTAGGCGGTGCGGTCGGGACGGAGGCGTCCCTCGACGTTGCTGACGATGTGCATGACGTGCGAGTAGCGTTCGATGATCATGAAATCATTCACGCGCACGCTGGCATATTCACTCGCGCGGCCAACGTCGTTGCGTGCGAGATCCACGAGCATGAGGTGCTCGGCGCGCTCTTTTGGATCGGCGAGCAGATCTGCGGCGTTGGCGTCGTCCTCGACTGGTGTTGTTCCGCGTTTGCGAGTGCCTGCGATGGGGCGGATTTCGATTTTTCCATTCACCGCGCGGACGTGAACCTCCGGCGAACTGCCGACGAGCGAGAAGCGCCCAGCGAAGTTCATGCAGAACATATACGGCGAAGGATTCACAAAACGCAGCGCGCGGTAGAGCGTGAGCGGATCGCCCGTGTATTCCGTCTCGAATCGCTGTGATGGCACGAACTGAAAAACATCGCCCGCTCGGATGTATTCCTGCCCGCGTGTGACCATGCTCATGTATTCCTCACGGGTGGTATTACTCGTCGCGCTGGCTGGAGCTGGTGGGGGAGTGATTGGGAAAGGAGCAAGTTGCGCTGGCTTGGCGAGGCGCGCCGTGATTTCTGAGATCGTTTTGATTGCATGCGCATATGCAGTGTCCACGTCTCCTTCGATAAAGGCATTCGCAACGATACGTAGGCGGCGTGTGCGATGGTCGAAAATGAGAACGTTTTCTGCGAGCACGAACAAACTTTCCGGAAGGTTCAGTTCGTCCTTCGCTGCTTCGGGCACGGTTGGCTCGAAAAAACGCACCATGTCATAGCCGAGAAAACCGACAGCACCGCCCGCAAAACGCGCGCGCAATTCCGCAGGCTCGTCCGGCAACGGAACGTAGCGGTAACGGGCCATTAATTCCTCAAGGTCGGCGAGCGGGTCGCGTTGCGTTTGAAAAGTGCGAGTCTCACCGTTTTCCGTCACGCGCATTGTGCGACCATTGCTCTCCATCACGAGCCTCGGCCTCACAATCACAAAGGAATAGCGCCCAGTCTGCTCGCTCTTTTCCACGCTCTCGAATAGAAAAGTGTAACCGCCGTCGTCGAGCTTTGCAAAAGCGCCGACGGGTGTTTCGGCGTCGGCGATCAATTCGGTGAAAACTGGGACGAGATTTCCCTTCTTCGCGAGTTCGCGAAACTCGGCTTGTGTTGGTGTGAATTGTGAAATCATACAGTCAGTTTCCGTAGGTTTTCGCTGCGTCAAATAGAGGTTGTTCTTCGATCGGACGCGGCAGCCCGTGCGAGTCGAGTTCCTGGAAAAAGCACGACTCGTAGCCCGTGTGGCAGGCACCGCCGTTTTGCTCTACTTCAAAGAGCAGTGTGTCCTTGTCGCAGTCTACGCTCCAACGCAGGACGCGCTGGGTGTTTCCGCTCGTCTCACCTTTGAGCCAGTATTTTTGCCGCGAGCGGCTGAAGTAAACCATCATTCCCTTTTCGAGCGTCATGCGGATGCTCGCTTCGTTCATCCATGCCATCATGAGGACGCGTTTGCTTTTTGCGTCCTGAACAATGGCAGGGATGAGTCCGTCGGCGTTGTATTTAAATTGGCTGATCATTGAGAGCGTGGTGAGTGAGTATAAAAATTAAATGGCCCGAGGATTCGCAGTTGAATCTTCGGGCCGGAAAAGGCGACGCACAGTGGCGACGACCGCTCCGCTTTCGCGGAGCAGGCCCGTCATAGATGCCACCAGTGCCAGTAATTCGTCATGTCTGCGCGGAGATACGCAGGTGACGCACGCGGGGCAACCGAAAATTTCTGCACAGCAAAGCGCTGTAAAAGCAATCAAGGCACGTTTTTGGCTATATCTCTTGTGACTTAGCCCATGACAGCCGCAGAAATCCAATCCCAACCTATCTCTACGGAAGAGCAGGAGCAAATCCGCCAGACTATAGAGATGTTTGAGGTGATTACTCAGGCGAACCCGCAGGATACTCAAAGCCTTGAAATCTTGAAGGAGGCCTACGCACGCATCGGACAGCAGACGGAATCACTGGCTGTTTCCCGTCGGCTTGCAGATACCTACATGGAACTTGCTCAGTATTTCTCTGCGCTGCTGGAATACGAAGGCATCTTGCATAAGGAGCCTGATAACGCCGAGATTATCGCAGCGCTCGGCGAGGTGGAGGCACGGTTACAGGCTTCCCAGCAGCAGAGCGCTGCTGGCGCAAATGCAGCTTCCATTGCCTTGGATTTCCGGGCCGTGGTTCAGGATGGCGGCAACCTAATGGCCACAAAAAAAACACAGGCATCCGAGCGGAGCATGTTGCCCGGCACCGGGGTGGATAGTGAGACCATTGCTGCACGGTTGGAAGGAGCGGACGACGGACACGACACGCTTGTGAGATTTTTGACCCAGCACCGTCTTGTGCCGGAGGATGTGCTGCTTCAAGCACTCAGTATTGTGCGCAGGAAAAATAAGGATCGTGCATCCGCTACACCAGCTGCCTCCTTGATTGATGAAATTGTGACGCGTGGTTCAGTGGAGCCTGAGCATCTGATCTGTGGCATCCTCGATCGCTCGAAGTTCGCCTACATCCCGCTCGAAAATTACGACGTGGATCGTCAGATCGTGAAAATGCTCCCCGAGAGCCTGACGCTCGGACGCTTGATAGTCCCATTCGATATTCTTTCCCGCACGATGATGATCGCGGTTGCCAATCCATTCGATGCCGCCGGCAAGGAGGCAGTCCAGCAGCTTCTCGATTACAACATTCAATGGCATCTCGCATCACCGGCCTCGATCCTCCAGGTGCTAGCTGAAACCTACCGACACTAAGCCACCATGAGCATCAAATCTTTTGGCGAACGTATAGCAGATGTCCTCATCGAGGACGGACTCCTTCTCCCAAGTCAGCTAGATGAAGCGATCACATTGCAAAAAAAGCAGGGTGGCAGGTTGCTGAAAATCCTTACGGACCACAGCTTTGTCACCGAGCAGGACATGGTAATTTCCATGGGCCGCTGTCTTGACACGCCTCCGGTGAACCTCAGCAAAATCCGGGTGCCCGAGGCGATCATGGATCTCGTGCCGAAGGAAATGGCGCGTGCCTACAAGCTCGCGCCCATATGCAAGCTTGGGAACAAGCTCTTTGTGGCGATGGCCGATCCCCTCAACGTGCTTGCCTTGGACGACCTCCGCCAGCGCACGAAGATGGAAATCGTGCCGATGATCACCACAGAGCGCGCCGTTACGGAGGCGCTTTCGGGAGTGGGTCAGGCCAGTGCGACGATGGATGCCGTGCTTCGAGATGCCGCCGAGGCTGCAGCTGCTGCGCAGACTGCCGAAGTGGTGACGGTGAAGAAGGAGGACATTGACCTCGATAAAATGGCAGCCGACAGCGGTGATGCTCCGGTCGTCAAAATCGTCAACCTCATCCTCGTGCAGGCGATTAAGGAAAAGGCGAGCGATATTCACATCGAGCCTTTCGAGAAGGAGATCAAGCTGCGCTATCGCGTGGATGGTGCACTCATCGAAGCAAGTTCGCCGCCCAAGGCTCTCCAACTCCCCATTGCATCGCGTATCAAAATTCTCGCCGGTCTGGACATCGCCGAACGCCGTCTTCCGCAGGACGGACGTTTCCGCATCCGTGTTTCCGGCAAGGAGGTGGATTTGCGTATCAGCATGCTGCCCACAGTTTACGGCGAGAAAATAGTTATTCGTCTCCTCGATAAGGGCGCTCTCAGCGGCAGCATCGATAACATGGGCCTTGATGAATACACGCTCGGTATTTTCAGGAGCGCCATTGATGCGCCACACGGAATGATCCTCGTCACCGGCCCGACTGGTTCCGGT
>JBEIQV010000026.1:0-19267 GCA_040376335.1 Verrucomicrobiia bacterium
ATAGGCGACGGCTGCATTGTGCGCGGGATGCACGAGCCAGATGAGCGCGACGAGAAATGCGCACCACTCACGGATGCGCTCGCTTTCTCCAAGCAAGCCCGCCAGCAGCCTGCGCAGTAACAACCACAGCAACCACGCAGCGAGGATATGGAGCGCAACGTTTGTGCAATGATAACCGAGCGGTTCGCCAGCCCAAAGCCAGTAATCGGCGATGTAACTGAGGTTTTGAACCGGGCGATAGTAAGTGCTCGCAGACTCAAAGAAAAGGTGGTGACGAAAGACCTCGGCTGCAAAAATGGGGCTGCGAAAGAATGGATTTTCGCCGACAAGATAATGGTCGTCCCAAACGCGCTCACCATTCAGCGCAGGCGCGTAAATCGCATAACCGAGCACACCAAAAAGCAGCAGCACAAGCCATGGGCGCGAAAATAGACGGAGGGGGGAGCTGGCTTGGGCTGGGCTGTGATCGGGCACGGGCTGTTTCTTTAAGCAGTGGCAATGCCACGTTGGCAAAAGCAAACACCCGGCATCTTTTCAGAATGCCGAGTGTTGTGAATTCGCGTCTGCGAAAAATTTGCTTAGCGGTATGGCGACCAGAAATCAGCAGGAGCCACATCGGACAGAGCCGTGAAAGTGGCGGTGTTGACTTTTGGTGCCGCGTCCACCGAGGTGATAGTGAACAGATTGCCGAGGATATCTCTGGAAGAGCTGTTGTAGAGACGTGTGCCAGCCTTGATATAGGACTGCACGTCGGCCCATGCGACATTTGTGCCGCCAGCCCTGTTACGCTCGATGGCGTATTGGTCAATACCCGCATCAATTTGACGGAGATCCTCAAGGACCTGTGTGGCCTGCGAGCGTTTGCGGCTACGCAGGAAGTTTGGGACTGCAATCGCGGCCAGCAATGCAATGATTGCGACAACGATCATGATTTCGACGAGGGTGAAGCCCCCGCGTTTGGTGTTTAGTTTCTGTAACATGGTTTTATTTTCGGTTTGTTGTTTTATATAGACTTAGTGGCTATTATTTCCACCAAGCCCGCACACAGCTAAGCAAACTCAACGCCACACTGAAAAAAAATAGGGTTATACCTGTTTCTCAGCCCAAGACCGACAGTATCTCTCTCTCTTTAGACCCAAAAGTAGCCTCATCCAGCACCGGCACTGCTGTAATCCCATTGGGTAATTCAGTCAGTTGAATCCACGAGCGGCATCCACCGTATTTGGGTGAATCGGGAAAGACGAACGGCGCGTTCAGCTTTTCGACCCGAACTAGAGCCACGCTCACGCCCGGCTTTCCCTTTTCCTCCTCATAGCGGAATCGCTTTTCGATTTCCGAATCCTGCCAGCAGTGAAACGGGGCCAGCCGCTGAACTACGGCGAAATCGCTCACATCCCGCGTCCACTCCACGCGGGCGCGATACTTGATCTCATGCTGCCCGTCCGCGCGCATCGCGGGCAGCGCGGTGTCCGCAGGCAGTTTTAATTTCGTCACTTGCTCGTGAAAGAGCGTGGGGAAAAGAAGGAACTCATCGTGTTGAAAACGAAACCCGGTGCGACCTTCCGCGATCCCGCCTTTGCGGATGATGATGCTTTGCTCTCCGCGACCTAGCGCGTCGCAAACGAGTGTCCATTCTTTGAAACCAACATTCATGTGCTCAGAATGCGGGATGCCTCACTCGATATGCAAGCGGTGAGACCGTTTCTTCTTTCGTGATTCGCCATCTTGCATCCGCCGCCCACTGTGGTGCATCCTGCCCGCCATATGCCTTACCGCCTCGACCTCCATTGCCATTCGTGGTTTTCCGGCGACGGCGTCAGCAGTCCCGAAGCTCTCGTGGCATCGGCAAAACGGCGGGGGCTGCACGGCTTCGCAATCACCGATCACAATACCTGCGACGCCTATCATTACATGGTGGATCACGGTCTCGCCCGGCGCGACGGCCAGCCAGTGGACGGCTTTCTCGTCATCCCGGGCGTAGAAGTTTCCACAGCGGAAGGCCACCTGCTCTGCCTCGGCGTCACACTTCCGCAGATGAAAGGCAAACCAGCCGCAGAAGTCGCACGCGCCGCGCAAGCCGCAGGCGGTCTCGCCATTCCCGCGCATCCTTTCGACAAACTCCGCGCCGGAATCCGAGAGGAAATCCTCGATACACTCACAGTGGACGCGCTGGAGGTTTTCAACGCTGCAATCTCCTTCCCAAAATACAACACCGCAGCGCTCGCCTACGCCCAGCGACGCTCGCTCCCGATGATCGCCGCCAGCGACGCCCACCACGAAGCCTCCATCGGCACGAGCTACATGACCTTCGACACCGACGACTTCACCGTCGCCGGCATCCTCGCCGGCATCAAAAAAGGCGCGCCCCGCCACGAACAACTCCTCAGCTTCCGCGACAAACTGCGGAAGACGATGAACAACTGGTTCCGCCTCCGCAGCAAGCGCATCTACACACCAAAAAACTCTACGCCATGAATACACAAGCAACCGGCCCATTTGGCCCCATCTCCCGCCGCGCCGCCCTCAGTTCCGCACTAGCCACCGTCGGCGCACTCACGCTGCCCGTCTCGGCGCAGACAGCGAAAAAAACAGACGCCCGCCGCGCATCTCCAAAGCGTTATGACATGCTCAAGAGCATCAACCTCTGGGCGTTCCCCTACCCCGAACGCATGACGCTGCGCGAATGTATGCAGCTTGCGAAAGACGCGGGCTTCGACGGCATCGAGCTGAACTACGATCTCGACAACGACCTCTCACCAAAATCCGGCGCAAAGGAATACGCCGCGATCCGAAAAATGGCCGACGACATCGGCATCCGCATCAGCGGCCTGTGCTCATTCCTTTTCTGGCCCTACCCGCTTTCCAGCAACGACCCCGCAAAACGCGAACGCGGCATCGAACTCGCCGGAAAAATTGCGCAAGCCGCCCACGATCTCGGCGTGGAAAACGTGCTCGTCGTCCCCGGCGCAGTCCACATCCCGTGGCGCAACGACCACGAGCCGGTTCCCAACGACGTGTGCGACAAACGCGCCCGTGAAGCCGTCGGCCAGCTCGCAAAACAGGCGGAAAAACTGAAAGTCTTCCTCAACATCGAAAACATCTTCTTCAACGGCTACCTGATGACGCCGATGGAAATGAACGCCTTCGTGGACGGCATCGGCAGCGAACACGTGCAGGTGCATTTCGACACGGGAAACATCGCCATGTTCCAGCACGCCGAGCACTGGGTGCCGATCCTCGGCAAACGCACGCGCAACATCCACCTCAAGGAATTCACCAAAAAAGGCACCGACTATTCGCTCGAAACCTTCCGCCCGCTCCTCGACGGCACAACCAACTGGCCCGCCCTCACCGAAGCGCTCGCCGCCACGGGCTACAAAGGCTTCCTCACCTTCGAATACTTCCACCCCTATCCGCACTACCCCGAGGCGCTCATCTGGCAAACAAGCGATTCGCTCGACCGCATCCTCGGTCGCAAATAGCCCGCGTTACGCGAGCCGCACTGCGCGTGTCTTGTCGAGCTTCAGCACATCGCCGGTGGCGAAAGCGGGCGTCGCTTTCGGGTCGTTCACCTTTTCTCCGCCGAGCTGGATGCTCCCCTGCTCCACGAGCCGCCGCGCATCGCCGCGCGACTTGGTGATTTGAAAACACTGCCCGAACGCAGCCACGACCACACTCACTATATCCGCGCCGAGGCCTGCCAGCGGGAGCGACGGCAGTTCCGCGCTCGCGAGATCCTTTTTGCTAAAACGCAGCTCGAAATCCGCACGGGCCGCATTACCCGCTTCCTCGCCGTGGAAGCGCGCCACGATGCGCGCGGCGAGTTGCTTCTTCGCCTCCATCGGGTGCATGTCCGCCGGGGCCTGCTCGCACAGCAGCAGGTTGTAATAGCGGGCCATGAGCGTATCCGTGATGCTCATCAATTTCCCAAACATCGTCTCCGGCGCTTCGGCGACGCCGACGTAATTGCCGAGGCTCTTCGACATTTTGTTCACGCCATCGAGACCTTCGAGCAGCGGCAGCAAAAGCACCACCTGCTCCGCCTGTCCCTCCTCCCGCTGAAGGTCGCGACCGACGAGACAGTTGAAAAGTTGATCCGTCCCGCCGAGTTCCACATCCGCGCGAATCATCACCGAATCCCAGCCCTGCATGATCGGGTATTGGATTTCGTGAAGATGCACCGGCTCGCCATCGGCGATTCGCTTTTTGAAATCCTCGCGCTGGAGCATCTGCTGCATCGTCACGCGCGCGTTCAGCTTCATCACCGCGTCAAACGTCATCATCTCAAACCACTCGCCGTTGAAAACAACGCGCGTCTTCGCCGGATCAAGAATTTTGAACGCCTGCTGCTTGAAAGTCGTCGCGTTCGCCATCACCTCATCGTGCGTGAGCTGGCGGCGCGTCTTCGAGCGTCCCGATGGATCGCCGATCATCGCGGTGAAATCGCCGATGATGAGAATCGCCTGATGACCGAGATCTTGAAACTGCCGCAGCTTTGAAAGCCCGACCGTGAAGCCGAGATGGATGTCCGGTGCAGTCGGGTCCACGCCGAGTTTCACATTCAGCGGGCGGCCGAGCTTTAACTTCGCGAGCAATTCCTGCTCGGAAATAATGCGGTCGGTCCCGTGCTTGAGGATGGCGAACTGTTCTTCAGGCGTAGGCATGTGAAAAAGAGGGCGCTTAGATAGTCGTGCTGCGCGTGCGTGCAAGCTTTGCCGTGCCTCAGTTCTTGTTCAGCAGCTTCTTTACGTCCTCGATAGTCATCGGCTTCACATCGCCGGACCAGCTTTGTCCGTCCCGATTTTCGCCGCCCATCGCCATCGCCGCCGGACCCTGAGTGTCATAAGCGGCCTGCTTTCTCCCCTTCGCAAAATACGCCTTGTCGCCCCCCGGCAGCGCGCGTGTCTCGGCAGTCTTGCTCGCATCACGCGCCTCGCGGGTTTCGTATTTTTTTGTCCGCGCTGTGAGGCGTGAAAACCACGACTCCTTCGTTGGCGCTTCCTTCGTCTCGTAATTCTTATCCGCCATCGCCGCGTTCTTCGTCGAAAAATCGCGTGTCCCAAACGGCTTCGTGCGCACCCGATCCTCGAAGTGAAATTCACCCGTCCGCGCCTGGCTCGTTCCAATCGCCGAGGCCGTGCCAAAATTCGCCGCACGCGTGTCGAACGTCTTGTTTTGATTTGGTGCCATGATTTCAGCTCCACGATGCGTCTCTCCTCCTTCCACCTCATTCATCCGCATCTGCTCCACGGCACGCGAATTCGCCGTCGCAGGATTCAGCGCGTCTTTGTTTTTGGAAGAAGCGCACCCGGCGAGCAGCAAAGCAATGAGCGGCAGCAAGCGCATGACCTACCGTTGCCACCGTCCGCGCCCACTGGCAAGGCCCGAGGCATCAACTCCCGCGAGCCTTCTCCCACAGCCCCAGCGCCGCCTCGCGTTCCGCAGGCACATTGGAAATCCACAAAAAACTCTTCAGCACCGCGCGCGTCTTAGCAGGCTCCTTCGCTGCAAGATGAATCTCTGCAAGTCGCTTCACAAATTCCCATCGCAACGGCCTGAGCATCACCGCGCGTTCAAGATGTTGCAGCGCAGATTTTCCACCAGCTTCCGCCCAGTCCGCATAAAGCGCAGCCGCATCTGGCTCCGCATCGGGCACGCCTAATTCCGCGAGTTTTTCGAGCAACACGGCCGTCTCTGAAAAAGCGCCCGTCTTTCGCGCCAGCGCACGCAGACGGGCACACGTCACGCCCGCACTGCCGGCGGGATCGATGACTTCAGGTGCCGAGAGCAGCAGAGCTAGCGCATCACCAAGGCGGCCCTGCTTTTCAAATCGCTCAAAGAGCGCCTGCTTGAGCCCGTGCAAAGCAGCCGCCGAAAGCGCAAAATCCTTCGCACTCTCACGCCAGAGCGAAAACTCCCCCGCGACATCGAAATACTCCGCGAGCGCTGCATATTCGCGACACGTCGGCTCGGAAAACGTCTGCTGCAAAAGTAACTTCGCCGCACGTAGATTTTTCGCTGCCAGATGCACTCGGGCCATCCCAGCCAGCACCGGCAGCGACGACACAGGATCGTTTTCGCGCATGGCCTGCTGCAAAAATCCGCGCGCCTGCTCCGCATCGCCGAGTTGCAGCCATTCGTTACCCAGCAACTCCGCGCCACCAGCCACCGCCGCCAGCCACGAATATTTGGTCAACAACGCTCGTGCCTTCTCGCGCTGGCCCGACTCGTCCAAACGCTGCAACCAGTTCAAAGTCGCCTGCGCATACGGCCAGCCGCGATGCGCATTCACCTCCGAGACGAGCAAGCGCAACTCCGGCTGCTTCGCAAAAAGCGCATCCAGCCTCTCCAGCATCACGCCGGAAATATCGGGACGCGCGAGCAGTTGCTCGCAAACACGGCGCGCTGCGGGGAGATCATTTTGCGACAGCTTGCGGCGCAATGCCACGACCCCCGCAGACAGCGAGCCTTTACCATCGGCCCACGAGCGGACGACCTCATTATCCCAATCCGTTTCGATGCCAAATCTCGCTGCATATCGCTCGAAGAAATCGAAATATCCCTCCGCCAGTTCCGGGTGCTTGTTCGCGATTTCGCGCATCCGCGCCTGCATTCTCACGGCGAATTCCCGCGACGGCGGAGCATCCGGTATGGCGAGCAGTTTCGAGTAAAGCTGAAGCCTTCCTCGTGGCTCGCTCACCCGCTTTGAAGTCGTCACCAGCACGCTGCGCGCAAGCTTGCCATCGCCATTCAGCCCCATCGCCTCAGCTAGCGTCATCGCTGCATACACCGCATTATTCGCGGAGAGTTTTGCGAGTGCGGTGAGCGCATCATCAGCACGTCCGTCTTTGTAAAAGAGCACCGGCAGAAGTGGGTCTCCATTTCCGCCACCGCCGCGGATACGCACTTCGATGGCATCCGCCAGTTTCCCCCGCTGCTCGAGCATCAACGCCAGCGCGTTCTGCGCGCCAACATTTCCACCCGGCATCTTCGCAACCTTGCTCCACGCAACCTCTGCCTCCTGTTCGCGCCCCGCACGCTGGAGAAGTTGCGCGCGCTTTTGCACGAGCACGAATTCGCCGGATGCTTTCTCCGCCGCACGTGAAACAACGCGCACTGCCTCGTCCACCGCTCCGCGCTTTTCAAAAATCTCGGCAAGCTCCAGCGCAAACTGCCGTGGCGTCGTGTCATTGCCGGGGTTCAACTGCTCATCCAGCACGCGGCGGCGAATCGCCTCTGCGGTCGGCTCGTCGTCCGCCATGGAACAAATATCCATCAGCCTGCGGAGCGCGGCGGGATCCGATACATTTTTCTCCCAAACACGACGATAGACCTCCACCGCAGTCGCGTGACCTTTGTAGGCAATCAGTGTCTCGCCCAGTCGCGATACACCCTCTGGCACACGCCCCCGCTCATGGAGAATCGCCTCACGCTCCACGCGTCCACCACGCAAGTAGCGCAACACATCCCACTGATCGTGCGCCCGCTTTTCCAATTCCAACACCGCCGGACGCTGCGTCCACAAATCGCCCGAACGTTGCTCCGCCGACTCCACGCTCTCCCGCACCAATTGCCCGCGCTGAAGCGAACGCAAACCCTCGTCGGCAAAAACACGTTCCCACAAGTGCTCCGCCAGCGCCGGATAATTCCACTCGATCAATTGCCCGCCAGCGCCGAGCAGGAAAAGCCACTCGCGTGACGCCGAGTTGGTTTGATCCACACCACGCACGCCGAGTGGATGAAGATCCAAAATCGCATCCAGCGCAGCGACCGCCTTGCGCTCTTCGCCATTAAGCGAAAACAACAGCACCCGCGTAATCAGCCCGTGGAGCGAATGCTCATCCGTCGCGCGCAGGATACCTTCGACAAATGTAGCGCGCTCACTTTCCGGCGTGAGAAAAAAGCCATCGCGCATCACGCCAAACACCGGCGACTCGAAGGAATCCCCTTCCCATTTCAACGACGCAGCCAGCACTCTCCGCGCGCCGCCCACATCGCCAAGAGCGAGATGCCAGCGCGCCAGTTCACGCCCGACGCCAGACTGCTGCGAGCCGAGTAAATCGAACAACCGATGCCCAAGCGGGATCGCTTCGCCAAAACGCCGGTTACGCGCAAGCTCCATCGCCGACGGCCAAAGCCGCGTGTTCGCACCGGACGGAAACAACCCCTCCATCATTGCCGAGCCGATGTGTTCGGGATGCACCTTCACAATCTCCGCAAAAGCACGGCTGAACATATCCAGTTCGTCCGAAGATCGCCCGGCTGCATTCAGCCACACACCTATACGCGAAAACTGCCCGCTCTCCATTGCCAGCCAGACGAAAGACTGCTTGTTCAGCAAAACCTGAGGCTCCTGCTTAATCAGCAGCTCCACGCGATCCACCAGACGGTCGCGCGCTCCAGAAAAATAGAGCGCCCACAACAACTCGGTCGTCTGCGCCGTATCCGTTTTTGTCCATGCCTCCTGCCATTGCCGCAATGCCGAACCGCCCTGTGCACGTGCAATTTCACCAAGTCTGCGAATCGCTGCGAGACGCTGACTCTGCTCCGCACTCGGCTTCTCAGCGCGCCGTCCCGCAGAAATGGAAAACGTGCCCAGGCGGTTCCCAGCCCTCTCCGTTTCTAAGCCGGAAAACACACCGCGCTCGCTTGGAAAAAAGCGCTGCGTCACCGGCTTCGTCAATTTCATCACTACCTCGAAAGCCTCACGTGCCTCCGCAAATCTCGCGGCGTCATACTCCAACTCTCCCGGCTCCGAGGCAGCACGGACATTGGTAGGATCGAGAGTAAGCAGCTTCTTCCAAAGAGTCGCCGCTCGCGCCCGGTCGCCCCACTGCTGATGAAACTCCGCCGCATTGCGCACCACCTCCGTGTCGCGCGGAAACTTGCTCGTCGCACGCGCCCATGTGCGCTCCGTGCCTTCGAAATCACCCGTCTTTTCGTAGAGCGCGGCGAGTTTCATGAAACCATCAGGCCGGTCCTGCGAACCGACACGCGTGAGCTGCTCCTGCAAACGCACCGCTGCGTCGAGCCGCTGCAAATCCTCGGCCTCACGCACCAAATCCGGCAGCGCCTCTGCCTGATTCGGTGCGGAAAAAACCGCATCCGCAAACAACTCGAACGCCCCCTCCTTTTCGCCAAGCAACTTCAAAACACGCGCCAGTGCGACCTCTGTGAAATAATCATCCGCACCCAGCTTGCGACGGTCTTCAAACTTCGTCCGCAGCCAGCCGAGCTGCCCGCGCTGCCGCGCGTGGAGCAGTAACTCATCGAAACGCGCCAGACGCTCGCGCTCATTTGGGGTCTCATCCACAGCGCGCAGCAAAAGCGTGGCAGCCTCCTCGTTGCGATTCAGCTTTTGCAACACACGCAGCAATGACGAAGCGACCTCGCGCTTGCGCGGAGCGGACGCGTTGGAAAGCGCCTTGCGCCATGTCGAGGCGGCGTCTTCGTCGCGACCCGCGCGTTCCTGCGCAGCGGCGAGATCTGCCAGTGCGCCTGCGTTGCCGGGATTCGCGTGCACAAGCTGCTCGAAAATCTTCAACGCCTCACGTGCGTTTCCGCGCTGTTGTTCGAGTTGGCCGATTTCGCGCAGGTAGCCGTCGCGACCATCTGGATTCAGAGTGAGCAGTTCGCGAAGATGGACGAGCGCCAGCGCCGCATCGCCATTGTTCGCCGAATGGCGGGCAAGAAACTCACGCGGCGCGATGTTTTTCGGCTCAATATCCACTGCCTTCAGCGCAAAAGTCACCGCGCTCGCCTTGTCTCCATTCCATGCCTTCCACCGTGCGACACGCAGCCAGCTTGCAGCACTCTTTTGCGAAGTCGCCACTTTCATCAGCTCGCGAATGTGCCCCTCAACAATCGCAGCCGCCGGATTCGCCTTTCGCAGTGTCACAGCAGCATCCGGATCAACAACAGGAGCCTCCGCACGGAATGTCTCGAACAACTTCGTATCCACTTCCTGACGCTCCGCCTCATTCCGGCTCAACGCATAAGCCCGCTCAAATGCCACCCGCGCTTCGGGAAGTTGCACACGCGCTGTCTGCAACTCTCCGAGCAAAATGTGCTGGTCACGCACATCGTCCTTCAACGCATTCGCCACCTCCACCGCTTCGACTGCCGCCTCGTGTTCCCCCTGCGCCTTCAGCAACTGCGCTGCGCGAAAATTCAGAGCCGCTTGTTTTTCCGGCGCAGCATCAGCGCGCCTGAGACGTTTCAATTCGCCGAGTCCGTCCGCAGCGCGCCGTTGGGAAAAATAAAACGTCGCCAGCGCGAACACCGGTTCCTCCGCACCGCCCGTCGCCTCTGCTTTTAAATGTTCCTCCACGAGATCGAGCAGTCGGTGCTCCTGGTAAAACTCCAGCGCCTTCGCGCGCAGCAGTTCGTCACCCTTCTTCCCCGCGAGCAGCGCAGCGATGCGTGCACGCGCCGCTGCATTGTCATCGCGCTGGATGTCCAGTCGCGCCCGCTCGAAAACGAGATCCACATTCCCCGGCTGTTCGGCGAGCAGTGCATCATAGCGTGTTACCGCGTCATCGAGCCGATCAATTTGCACGAGCAACCGCGCAAGCTTCAGCCGCAACTCCGCATTTTTGGGAACGAGCGCCGTCGTCTTTTTCAGCCACACTCGCTGCTCGTCCAGTTTACCCGTGCGTTCGTAAAATTCGACGAGTTGCAGGTAGCCCCCGAGATCGCGGGGCGATTGCTCCACCTGCTTCTTCCACTTTTCCTCCAACTCCATCTCTACGTGCTGACGTTGTGCGAGACGGATAATCTGCCCTAGCAATTCCGAGCGCAGCCAGTTCCCCGGAGCTGTGAAAGCGACTGCGCGTTGCAATGCTTCCATCGCTTCACCGGGACGGCCCGCCGCGCTGTGCAGCTTCGCAATTTGCTGGAGCGCAGCCGCACGCTCCGGGGGCTGCGCGTGCTCGATGATAAATTCGAGATGCCGAATTGCAGGCTCCGGCAAATGGTTGTCCGCATACGCGCCCGCAAGCCGCCGACGCAGATCGAGATTGTTTGCATCGAGAGCAACCGTCCGCTCCCACGCAGCCGCAGCCTTTTTCACATCGCCCGCCGCCAGCCACGCCGAGCCGAGTTGCATCAGCGTATCCGCGAGCCGCGCGTCGTCCTTCGGCAAAAGCGCCGCCGCCTTTTCCAGCCAATCCGCAGCATCGCGTGGATGACCGCGCTCATTCTCCAAACGCGCCAGCGCGAGCAGCGGCTGCGGGCTTTGCGCATCGAGCTTCGCTGCGCGGGAGAAAGCATCGCCCGCATCGTCGTCGCGTCCCGCCTTGCGCAGCAAATGCCCGAGCACCATGCGCGACGCGAATCCGTCCGCCTTTTGATACTCCGCGATCAGCCGCTCGGTAGTTCCTTCATCGAGTGCGATCTTCCACAGGCGATCCAGCGCCACGCCTTCGACCGGGTTCGTCGCCAGCATCTGTTTGTAGCGTTCGACGATCTTTGGATTCGCCGGCTCCGCCTGCGCAAGAGCGGCAGCAAGCAGGAGAATCGCAATCGTGCGGCGGGTGTGCATTGGCGCGGCAGTATCCGCGATGCAGACGCTCGTGCAACGTTGTCTTACAAGGATGCGAGCTTCTCCGCGATGGCGCCGGCGAGCAGTGACGGGGAGCCGGGTGGAACTATGCTGACACCTGGAAGTCCTGTAACTCCGCAAGCCTCGGTCGCGATGACGGGAATCCCCGCAGAGATGGCGGACAACAGCCTGCGCGGCTGATTTTCCACCCACGCCGGAAGAACAACCAGCGATGCGTCGCCGAGCCAGTTATCCCGCCCAGCATGGCGGATGTTGCAGCCATTCCAAAAGCCATCGCCCTCGACAACAGGCCCACAAAGAGTGATCGGGACCCCCGTTTTCCTCGCAGCGTCCCGCAGTTCCCATGCACCTTTCCGCGCGAGTGTGGATGCTGGGAAGACAACCCCTGTGCCACGCTGGCGAGACCGCGTGGGTGGCATTTCCCATGGCAAAAGTTGCGCTTTGTCTTGCGCGAGCGCGGCAACTGCGGTGTGCGGCGTAATCCATTTTTCCGCTGCCGCAAGCGCCTCAGTTTCTGCGGCGACGAGTTCGGAATCCGCCCGAAAATCCCTCAACATCTGTGCCTCCGGCCACACGGCAGCCGCTTTTTCCAGTTGCGATTCGATATGCGCGAGCGGCAGGCGAGTCATGAGCACATCAAAGCTCCGTCCGGCGAGCACGCCGCGCCGCCACAAGAACGGGAGTAAATTCTGACTCACCACGATGTGCAGCGCCGTGTATGGAATATGTTTTTCGCAGAGCACCGCGAGACGCTCGTCCATCTCCAGCATGGCGCGCTGCCGTGCGGGGCCTTGGGCGGCGAGCTTTCGCGATGCGAAAGAGCGCATCAATGTGAACAATGGAAACTGTTTCACTTGCGCGAAGCCCTCCGTGCTCCAGCGATACGGGCCAATGCCGATCTGCTTGCTGCGCAGGGGGAGGAGCAGTGTGTCGCCCGGCGTTTTTTGCGATGCCATGTAGCGGTCGTGCTCCGGCCAGAAGGCATCCACGAGCCATGCGGTCGTTGTCTTTTTCGGAAGAGAAGTCGCGCTGGGATTGCGAAAGCAGCTCGTTACCCCGCACGTCTCGCAACTTTCCGCCTCGGGGCCGGTGGACGGCGTGTCCGTGACCGTGCGTGAAACCGGGGCGCATGCCACGCGGGCTTCGCCGATCCGGCGAAAGGCAACCGTGAGCGTCCAGCGAGAGAGCCGCACCTCGAACTGAATGTCCACCGGCGCACGGAATCGCAAATCCACGTAGTTCCAAAAGACCGTCGCATCGCGACCAATTTCCGCCATCGATCCCGGAAGCTTTCGAGAATGTGCGTGCCTCTCAACGATCTCGAATCCCGCCGTCAGCGCAGCGTCGTAAAGGGAGTTCGTCAATTGGCACAAGCCGCCGCCGATGCTTGGAACGATGCACCCTTCGCGGAGTTCCCGGCCCGGCGCAAACCCACGGCGCGCCGTCGGGCGCGGGACGTTTTTCCAAAAGCTGAAAACCTCGCCCGCTGGAAGAAACAAACCGTTCAAGCTCGCGGCAACCCTCCTCAAATTCTGCACTTTTCCCGCCTGCAATGCGAACTCCGCCTCCGTGCTCGTGGAGTAAAGCGGACTGACTGACTGCGCGAGGACCTCCGCATCTTTTGCGAGCGGGAGTGTATCAAGCGCGTTGGGCTCTTTACCGGAACGGCGAAGCGCGCGACGCATGCGATGCACCCACACTTTGCCGGAGAATACGAACGCCTGCAACCTTGTCGGCTCGTCCTTTGGAAAACTACGATCATCAATTTTCATTCAGACAATACGCAGCGCGGGGATACTTCTTTCAAAAAAGTGACAACCAACTGTTTTACGCCTGCAACAGTGTCTTTGCGTGGGCTAGGGCGGAGTCGCCTTTGCCGCCGAGCATCCGGGCGATTTCTTCGATGCGGGCTTTGCCTTTTACCTCGGTGAGCGTGGAGATGGTGCGGCCGGATGCGAAGTCCTTGGCGACGAAAAACTGCGACTGCGCCTGGGCGGCGACTTGCGGGAGGTGGGTGATGGCGAGAACCTGGCGCTCCTCGGCGATGGCGCGCATTTTTGCGCCGACGGCGTGGGCGATTTCGCCGCCGACGTTGGCGTCAATCTCATCAAACACGAGCAGTGCGATGGTGTCCTGCGCGGCGAGCGAGGATTTCACGGCGAGCATGACGCGCGAATTTTCGCCGCTCGATGCGATGGCCTTGAGCGGCTTGGCGGGCTCGCCGGGGTTTGGCGCGAAGACGAATTCGATGCTCTCCAATCCATGCGGGCCGGGCTCGGCCAGGGCGTTGAGCGCGACGGTGAAGTCGCTTTTTTTGAACCCGAGATCGCGCAGGTGGGCGGTGACGCTCTTGGCCAGCTTCGGCGCGGCGGTGGCGCGCTTGTCGGTGAGCTTCGCGGCGGTGGCGAGCATCGCGGCGCGCTGCTTTTCGATCTCGCGGGTGAGGCGCTCGATTTCCTCGCCCCGGCTCTCGATCTTTTGCAGGCGGGCGGCGGCGGCTTCGCCGAAAGCGACCACGTCCGCGATAGTGCCGCCGTATTTGCGCTTGAGCGTCTCGAAGAGCGTCACGCGCTCCTCCATCTCGGCGAGCGCGCCGGGCTCGATGTCGAGTTCCTCGGCGTAACTCTGGAGGCCGCTGGCGAGGTCTTCGATTTCGGCGAGGCCGCGTGTGAGCGCGTCGGAAAAACGGCTCGCGCCGTGGTCCACGCGTTCGAGATCGCGCAGGAGTTTTCCGACTTCGCCGAGCCGCGTGAGCGCAGCGTCGTCGGACTCCACGAGCCGGCCCAGCGCGGCGGCGGAAAGCTCCAGCAGCTTGCGTGCGTTCGAGGCGACAGTGTAGCGCGCGAGCAGTTCCTCCTCTTCGCCGGGCTGGATTTGCGCGTCGGTGATTTCGCCGACTTGATGACGGAGCAGATCGAGTTCGCGTTCGAGCGCGGCTTCGCTTCCGGCAAGTGCGTCGCGCTCGTTGGTGAGGCGGTTGAGTTCGCGGTATTGCTCGACGTATTTTGCGCGCAGCGCGTCGGCGGCGGCGAAGGAGTCCAGCAAATCGAGCTGCCGTTCGTTGGAAAGGAGCGACTGGTGATCGTGCGGGCCGTGCAAATCCACGAGGCCGTCGCCGAGCTGCGCGAGCACGGCGAGCGTGGTGGGGCTGCCGTTGATGAACTGCCGGTTCGTGCCCGCCGTGGAAAAGACGCGCTTCACGATGAGCTGGCCGTCTTCGCAGTGCTCGACGCCCTGTTCATCGAGCCACGCGTTCAGTTTCGCGGAGTCCTTGATGTGAAAGAGCGCCTCGACCGTGCAGCCATCGGCACCGGAGCGGATGAGCGATTTATCCGCGCGCTCGCCGAGCACGAGTTTGAGCGCGCCGACGATGATGCTTTTGCCGGAGCCCGTCTCGCCTGTGATCGCGATGAAGCCGGGGCCAATATGCCATTCCAACTCCTCGACGAGGGCGAGATTGCGGATGCGAAGTGAGACGAGCATGTCCGCGAAATGCCGCAGTGCGCCGCGCGAGGCAAGCCTGTGTGCGGCGGAAAGACGGATGCACTCTCATTTCGTCATCAAAAATCCGAAGAGGTCGCGCACTTGTTCCTGGTTGAGCGCGTCGAGAAGGCCATCGGGCATGAGGGAAAGCGGGCTGCCTTCGATCTTGGTCACGTCGGCGGTGGGGAGGGTTTGGTTTTCGGTCATCGTGCGGAGCGTGAGGGTCTGTTCGTTTTTCGCGCTGATGAACCCGCTGAACACGCGCCCGTCCTTGAGCGTGATGGTGCTGAGTTTGTAATCGGCGGGGACGACGGCGCTCGGGTCCACGATGTTTTCGAGCAGGTAATCGAGGTTCGCGCGTCCGCTGCCGGTGAGGTTCGGGCCGAGGTTCGCGCCGGACTGGCCGAGGTCGAAGAACGTGTGGCAGGCGGCGCAGGTCTGGGTGTAAAGCGCGCGACCTTTTGCGATGTCGGCCTTTGCCAGAACGTCGGGAGTCAGCGCGGTTTTCAGTGCGGCGATGCGGCGTTTTTTGTCGTCGGGCGTGGTGCGGATTTCGCCCCAGACTTCCGCGAGGAGGGCGGAAACTGCGGCGTCGCCGAGCGCGGAGATCTGGCGGGCGTGGTAGGCGGTGAGATTTTCACGGGCAATTTTCCCGGCGCGGATGGCGGTGAGCAGCGCTTGCGCGAAAACGGGGCGCGAGCACAGCGAGCCGATGACGCCGGGGCGCGCGTCGGCGCGGAGGCGCTCCCAGTTTCTCACGGCGAGTTTGGCGGTGGCGAGATCATCGAACGTGGCGAGGCCGCGAATGGCGACGGGCGTGAGGTCGCCGTTACCGACGAGCTTTTCGCAAATGCCGCGCAGCCCGCTGTCGCCGCTGGAAATGAGCGACTCGACCGCCTGCCGCCGCGTGGCGAGGTCGGCCTTGCCGTCGAGGGCGAGCGCGCGGATTTCGTCGAGCGCGCGACCGTCGCCGAAGATGACGTTCAGCCCGCGCACCTTGTCGGCGAGAGCGGGAATCTTCGCGGCCTGCTCCGCGAAGGCGGGCCAGCCTTGGGGCATGGGTGCTTTCACGATTCCGCGAAAGCCCTCCGAGAATCCAACCACAAGGTCTATTGTGCGCTCAGGACTTGATGCGCTTTTCTCCAACAGCGGCCTAATCACGTTTTTTGCTGACGGCTCATTGCAAAGTCTGCGCGCCACATAACGTCGAATGGTCGAATCGCTGGAGTTGAGGAAAATTTGTCTAAACATGAATTCTTCTCCAAGATCGTGATTAACATGAGGGTTCGCTGCTAGGCCGTAGCAAACCATGTTTGAGAGAACCGCATCATCCGATCCGTCCAAGGATTTTGAAAGGGCTTCAGCGATGCTAGTGGCGATTCCGATATCTCGGCCAAACTTGGGATCGGCAAGTCGTTCTGCTGAAAAGGCTCTATATATTTGCTGAATTGCACTGGCCATTTGGAGGCGCACCACTGGCGAAGTATCCACTACTCCATCTTTAGTAAGCGCGATTGTTGACCAGTTGGCGCTTTCCCCAGCGTCCATAATTTCCCCAGCTTGGTAACTGGTATTGTCAACTCGCAGCCGCAACATCCACGCTCGAACTATATCATCCGGCTCTTCGCGCGTCAGCCGCCAGAGATCGTTATATCTAATTGCCGCTTCCGTTCCCCACAAAGTCCAAAGCAAGCGCAAGCGCTGCTGCCTTCGTTTTTCTTTACGAAACGCTTCATTGAGGGGCACGATGATTTCCTCCCATTGCTTCTGATTCGCAGGGTGCCGATACCGCCCATAAGGTTCAGTGACCTCCCTTGCTCTCCGAATCACTTCTCGCTGAGCCATGCGTGCGTGCCACTCGGAGCTTCCCAACAGGGCATCCTTCAACTCTGTCTCTGTCCATTGCTCCGCGCTCTTTCCGAGCGCGATGTCCGGCTTTTTCACCTCCCCATACGTGATCTTGTAAATGCGGCCGCTTTCGCGGTGGACGCCGTCGTCTTCGTGACATTCGCCGTCGTCGCTCCAGTCGAGGACATACACGCCGCCGTCGGGGCCGGTCGTGAGGTCTATGCCGCGGAACCACAGGTCGCCGAACTGCGCGAAGTCCGGCTCGTGCTTCGCCACGTAGGTGCTGCCTTTGCGTTCGAGGCGTTCGCAATTCATCCGGCGACCGTGGAGGTTGAGAGTGAAAAGTTTTCCCCGGTATTCGGCGGGCCAGTTGTCGCCCTGGTAAATCATGCAGCCGCAGTGGGCGTGACCGCCGCCGAAGTCGTTCGCTTTCCCCGCGCGCGAATCGCTCCACGTCTTGGAGCGGTCGTAGTGGTAGTGGTCGGCGGTCTGCGGGAGGAGCTGGTAGATGTGGGGGTTCAAGTCCTCGCCATACATGCGCTCGTAGTGCGCGCCGGGGATGAGGTGATAGACGTGGCCGATGACGGTGTTGGTAAAGAAGCCCTCGCCCTCGGCATTCCAATCCAGCCCCCAGGGATTCGTGCCGCCCCAGCAGACGACTTCAAACGTGCGCCGCACGGGGTGAAAGCGCCAGATGCCGCAGTTCATCGGCGTGCGCTCGGCGGCGGGAGTGCCCGGCGCGCCGATGTGCGAAGTGGCCTGGATGCCGTGCCGCCCGTAGAGCCAGCCATCCGGCCCCCAGCGCAGACCGTTCACGAAATTGTGGCGGATGCTCCAAGCATCGAAGCCATCGAGGAGGATTTCGTAGTTGGTGCCGGGGAGATAGGTGGTATTGGGCCTATTTGGCCTATTGGGCTCATAGGGCCTATCAGGCTTGTCGTCGCCATCGCGGTCGGGTATCCACAGCAGATACGGCGGCGCAGTCGCATATACACCGCCGTAGCCCAGCTCGATGCTCGTGAGCTTTTCCAGATTATCGGCGAAGACCGTGCGCTTGTCGAAATGGCCGTCGTTGTCCGAGTCCTCAAAGATCAGAATGCGGTCGCGCAGCGTCTTGTCGTAATTGGTCTTCCCCTCGGCATACGTGTAATTCTCCGCAATCCAAAGCCGCCCCCGGCTGTCCCACGCACAGGCGATGGGGTTTTGCACATCCGGCTCCGCAGCAAAGACCGTCGCCTTGAACCCCGGTGGCAGCTTGATCAGCTTCACCGCCTCCGCCGCCGGCAACGGCGACTTCCCCACATCATTCCCCGTATTAAAAGGCTTGGGAAAATCCCCCGCCATCACCCGGAGCGAAAAGCAAACGCAAAGCAGAAAACGCATGGCCCACCCGACTAGCGGAGAAAGCGGAGCGCGTCACTACGAAGGTGGATGAAGATATTCTTTGGACAATTAAGGGTTCGGCTCATTGTCAAAAAGCTCGAAACGCGGAATACCATGCTGTGATGCAAGTCGTGTCACCTCGTCGCGACCCTCCACTACAACTACGCGAGCCTCCTGTGCTTCGCGGCGCTGCTCGCCGGTGAGTTTACCTGTAGTAGCGAAAACGGCTGCGTCGAGGCGCCGTGAGAAACAGCCTGCCAAGAACTTTAGCCATTCACGTTCAGTGGGAGCGTTGTTCGGGCTGTGAAATTTAACCTGAACGCCAATGCTGCTCGGTTCACCGTGAGCATCACCAAGTCGGTTTCCTACGAAATCAACGCCCCGCTCGCGGCGTTTATCTCGGCCTTGATGATACCATGCGTAATTGGGATACGCAGCTCGCAAGACACGGATGAAATACTGCTCGAAAGCATCGCCTCGAGCCGTTTCTGATGGGCCGCTCTGCTCCGTTCCGGTATCAACATTGATTGTGGTCTCGGTGGGTTCGGCGAGGGCGGCAAGAAACTCTCGACCCTCCGAAGTAAGGCGCCAGCCCGGCGATTCTTTGTCGTGATGATGAACATAGCCCGCTTCGACTGCGACTTTGTTGACGAAGAAGCGAAGGCTCGCTTTGCCTTGCTCGGATAGAGTGTATCCCTTGGGATTGATAATCGCCTCAAGCGCGGTGTAGATGTCGCTCATCTGGGCACCACCGCCGCGCTCTGCAATCGCCCCAAGTGCAATGCGGACTTGATCATCACCGGTGAGTCCGACGTCGGTGCCTTTGACTGATTGGAGAGCGCTCATTTATATTTTTCGGAGGCAGGCTGGTATATTGCAACAAGAGGTTACTCCCAACACTGCATACTACAGCGCGGCAAGCGTGCGCTCCAGAATCGCGGCTGCTTCTTCGATTTCTTCGCGGCGGACGTTGAGGGGCGGGAGCCAGCG
>JBEIQV010000176.1:0-6985 GCA_040376335.1 Verrucomicrobiia bacterium
AGGGCCGGGTGCTCACGCGTCCGGCGGAAATCCGGAAGAGCTATCTGGAGGAATTCGGGGCGTTTCTGGATCGCATTCGCCTCGTGTGCGAGCGCAACGGCTGCCCGTATATCCGCGTGAACACCGAGCAGCCGTGGGCCGATGTGCTCACGGCGTGGCTGGGGACGAGGCAGCATCGCTACGGATGAAAAACTTTCGCGCCCCATGTCGTTCTTAAATCCGTGGCTCCTCGCCGGCATCGCCGGGATTGCATCGCCAATCATCATCCATCTGCTTGCGAAAAAGCAGATCAAGCGCGTGGTGTGGGCGGCGATGAAATTTCTACGCATCACCGTGGAGCGCAATCAGCGGAAGCTGAACATCGAGGACATCATTTTGCTCATCCTGCGCTGTCTCGTGGTCGCACTGCTCGCGCTGGCGCTCGCGCGGCCTGCACTGCGGGAAAGTAATTTCACCATCTTCGGCGGGGATGAAACGGCCATCGTCCTGCTGGATAATTCCGGCTCGATGGCGACGAGCGACGGGGCGCAGACGCGTTTTGAAAAAGCGCAGAAGGCGGCGGAGCAGGTGCTCGATTCGCTGCCGGGTGGTTCGTCGGTGGCGGTGTGGCTGGTTTCGGATCAGGTGAAAGATTCGATCCCGGAGCCGACGCACGATCTCGCGCTCGCGCGGAAGATGATTCGCGATGCGAAGCGGAGTGATCAGGCGACGGAGTGGCAGCCTGCGTTGCGCAGGGCGATTGATGTGCTCAAGCGGCAGGCGAGTGTCCACAAACACATCTACGCGGTGACGGACGGGCAGGCTGCGGGATGGAAGGGTGCGGCGGAAACGCGCAATTTGCTCGAATCGGTGAAGAAGGAGGTGCGCGTGCGGATGGTGCTCGTGAACGAAGGCGAGGAGCGCAACATGGCGGTGACGAATATTCGTCTGGCGAGTGCTCTTGCGCCGGTGAACCAGCCGCTGCGTTTCGAGGTGAGCGTGTCGAATTTCGGCCCGGAGGAAGCACGCAACGTCGCGGTGAGTCTCGCTGTGGACGACGAACCCGCTGCCGACGAACAGACGTTCGACGTGGTGCCCAATGGTGGCGAGCCGAAGGCGCTTTCGATGTTTGCGACTTTCCGCGAGCCGGGCTTTCACACGGTGACGGCGCGTCTGCACGATGACCGCTGCACGTTCGACGATCACCGGACGTTTGCGCTGCGAGTGATTGACGAGGTGAACGTGCTGCTCGTGGACGGCGACCCCGGCGCGGAGGCGCGCGACAGCGAGGTGTTCTATTTGCGCAACGCGCTGACGCCGGTGCCGCTCGAAATGCGCGACCGCTATTACATCAAGACGCGGACGGTGAGCGGTGCAGAACTGGATTCCGTTTCGCTGAAGGACTACGAGGCGGTGGTGCTGGCGAACGTGGTGGATTTGTCCGGCCCGGCGCTCACGGCGCTGGAAAATTTTGTGCGCGTCGGCGGCGGGCTGATCGTTTTTCCCGGCTCGCGAATCAGCGCGACATTTTACAACGACAGGATGCACTCGGACCGCGCGATGCTGCCCGCTGCGTTTGGGGCGATTCGCGGCGAGGCGGTGGATGAGACGAAGGCGGAGAGGCCGCAAACTTTTTTCCGGCTGCAAACGAAGGACTACGCGCATCGCATCGTAGAGCCGTGGAAAGATCCGCAGAGTGGCACGCTCGGCACGGCGCAGTTTTATCGGGTCTATACACTCGTGCCGCCGAAAAAGAGCGACGTGCCGGGCGATGTAGGCCCGCCTGCGGTGGTGCTCAGTTACGCGGATGGCGAGCCGGCGCTTATGGAGCGCGCGTTTGGTTTTGGGCGCGTGGTGCAATTCAGCAGCACGGCGGATGCGGGATGGAGCGACCTGCCGGTGCGCCCGGTTTTCCTACCGCTCATGCACCGCACGCTCGGTCATCTGCTCGCGCGACAGGAGGAGCGATTGAATGTGCGCACGGGTTCGCCGTTCACCTACGCGGTGGCGGCGGACATGGCGGGGAATGACGTGGCTATCGTCGAGCCCGGAGGGAAAAAGGAGGGCGTGCGCGGGAAGACGATTGAATTGAAGAACAACATCCCGCTCATCGAATACGCGGATACTTTCACCGGCGGAGCCTACGAGGCGCGCTTCGGCGACGAGGGGAAATTGCGTTTCGCCGCCTACGCGGACCCGGCGGAAAGTGACCTGCACGAGATGCCGGGGGCGGACATGACGACGCTGGCGGAGTTCGTGCAGATGATTCGCTGGACGCCCTCGATGGACTTGCGCTCCCAACTCCAGCACGAACGCACGGGCACGGAGTTGTGGCTCGCGATTGCGCTGGCAGTGCTCCTCCTCGCTATCGCGGAGACCGTGCTCGGAAACCGCTGGAGCCGGTCGAGATAATCTAAAGACAAACGACGCGCTGCTTTCGGCAGCGCGTCGTTTGTTAAAAGGTTTCGCCTTGCGGCGCTTACTTCATCAAGAGCGCCTGACGGGCACGCTTGATGGCGTTGGTGATTTTACGATGGTAATGCGCAGGAACGCCGGTCGCACGACGGGGAAGGATTTTCCCGTTCTCGGTGATGTAGCGTTTCAGGATTTCCGGGTTCTTCCAGTCAATGTCGGCCAGCGCGACTTCCACGCGACGGCGTGGCATGGTGCGGTTGGCTTTGCGGAAGTTGGATTTGCGTTGCGGTGTCTTTGGCGTGCTCATGTTTACTTGATTTCGCGATGAAGCGTGCGGCGTTTCAGATGCGGGTTGTATTTCACTTTTTCGAGCCTGTTCGGTGTGTTCGGGCTCTTTTTGTTACGCGTGGAGATGTAGCGGGATACGGGTTTCCCCTCCGCTTTCGCCTCGGTGCATTCGATCATGATGAATTCTCTGGCCATAATAGTTTAGTCCTCTGCTTGTGGTTTGGTGGGTGCTTCCTCGGCTTCCTCGGTTTCCTCTTCGCCTTCGCTGTCGGTGAGACCGAATAGCGAGGTGACGGGTGCGCGGTTGCGTTGAAATTTTTTGGTGCGCTCGAATTCAGCCTGACATTGAACCGTCAGACGGGCGAATGGCAGTGCTTCGAGGCGCGCTGGGAGGATTGGCTTGCCGCTCATTTCGCAAATGCCGTAGGTGCCGGCCTCAATGCGCTTGAGTGCTTCTTCGATCTCATAGAGAGCGTCCTGCTCCTGCGAGAGGAGGGAAAGTGCAAAATCTTTGTCGTAAGCGTCGCTGCCTGCGTCGGCCTGATGCTGACCAAATGCACTGGCCTCGCTGCCTTCGGGGCGTGAGCGCAGCGCGTCCTTGGCGACGCCAGCCATTGCATCGAGCAGGCTGTCGCGCAGAACGTGGAGACGCTCGCGCTGGAGTTGGAGGAAAGGTGTCAGCTTCACCGGCTTTTTCGGCCCTGCGACTGGACGACGACCAGTTGTGTCTGTCACGCTCTTCGCTGCGGGTTTCCCTGCTTTTGCAACGACCTTTTTAGCAGGCTTCGCGACGGGTTTCGATTTCTGCTTTACCGCTTTTGCGGGTGCTTTTTTAGCAGGCTTGGACTTCTTGGCAGGCTTGACGGTCGCCTTGGGCTTGCTCTTGGCAGCAGGCTTGGAAGCCTTTGCTGGTGCGGCTTTCGGCTTGTTTTTGGCTGCTTTTTTTGGCTTCGTTTTAGGCATGGTTACGTGTGTCCCGGAAATAAAAGGGCGGGAGAGATACGCACTTCGCATATGGTGCGCAAGGGTGAAATCACAGCAATTTTCGGCACCCCTCTGGCGCTTTGAAAATGAAGACGCTTTTTTGCAGTGTTGCGTGCGAGCTTTGTAGGAGCCCAATTCTAAATCTACTGTTTTCTTCAAATTGACGGCTGGACTTTTTACATGGCGGGGCACTAGTTCAGTCATCCCATGCGTCGGTTTTTACTTTCCAGAATCATCCTGCTCGTTGCTCTCGCGTTCTCGCTGACGGCTTCCACTTTTGCTCAGGCCCCTGCGCTGGCTGCCGGCGGAGTGCCGCTGACTCCCGAGCAGATAAGGGCAAAAAAAATGTCGGATCTCTTTAATGGAGGGCTCCAGTATTTTGAAGGGCTGAAATACGATGAGGCCATTCGCAGGCTTGAGGAGTATCTCGGGATGTTGACTGAAAGTGAGAAGCAGGGACTGGCTTCGGCGCAGGCGACCTTTCTGGTGCTAGGCGAGTGTTACTATCGAAACGGAACCGTAGGTGGTAAACTGGACAAGGATCTCCTGCAAAAGGCGATGGAGACGTATTGGAACGAATTCATCCGGCGTTGGCCGACTGATCCCCGTGTTCTCGAGGTAAAGGTCGCCATTGCGCAGACCTATTTGATGCTGAAGGAGTGGGAGAAATCCATTAGTTGGTGGACGCAGGTGGAGACTGCCGCCAAGGCACCTGAGCAACGCGGCCTTTTAGAGCACTCGTTGTCGGGACAGGCGTATTGCTACCGTCAGCTCAAAAAGCCGGAAGACGAAATCAAAACGCTTGAGAAGCTCGTTTATAATCCTGAATTCAACACGCCAGTTTCTGCGGAGGGCGCGGTGCGACTCATGACGCTCTACGCGCTGAAGCATGACCCTGCGGACAAGGCTTCGGACGAGTTTGCAAACAAGGCGGTGGATTTGCTGAAAAAACTCCAGAAGAAGATTCATCTAGTCGAAAACCTGATCGCCCTCAACACCGTCGCGGTGAAGCTTGGTGATGACTTGCTGGAAGTTCGCGCACACGCAAAAGCATTGGAAGCGTATTGGACGGTTCGCCCGCGTGATGTGGTGATCAAGTTCCAAAAAGATCGCATTGAAGCGATGGAGAAACTGATCGATCAGAACATCAAGGGCGCGGGCAAGGAGCCGATGCTCCTGATGAAGGCGCAGCGGACGAATGATGAAGTGGTAAAGCCGAGACTTGAGGAAGCGAAGAAGCTCCTCGCCGAATTTGAGAAGATGGCGGACTATATGCCCGCCGTTTATTTTCGCATGGCCCGCTGCCATGCGGACATGAACAAAAAGTGGGAGGCCATCGTGGTCTTTAACCAGATCCTTCAGGAGTATCCCACGACACCCCTGCGCGAGGTGGCGGTTTTCAGCCGGCTGGCGCTGTATGCAGATCTCGGTCTCACGATTCGGACTTACACGCTTTGCGATGAATACATCAAAGAGTTCCCTACTGGCCCGCACGTCGCGCAGGTCACCTACATCAAAGCGATGGCTGCCATGCGAAAGAAGGAGTGGTTTGTTGCGGAGACGAATTTGTTGGAAGCGCAAAAGCTGCTGTCCGATTTGCCTGAGCGCACCTACCAGTATGCAATCAATTCGAACGACGCGAAGACTCGCGAGCAGGCTGAGAAGCTCAAGGAGGACGCCGTTAATCACCGCAAACTCTACTGGCCGGAAGTGCGTTACCAACTCGGCAATGCGCGCTTTTTGCAGAACAAATACGACGTTGCGCAAAAGGACTTCGACAGCTTCATCGCGGAATTCGGCAAAGAGGGCGGTGGAAAAGGTCTCTACATGGAGGATGCGGAATACCAGCTCGCGCTCTGTCATTTATTCCAGGGACATTATCAAAAAGACCCGGATAAAGGCGGCGATGAAGATGGTGCGATTGAGCGTCTGGAGGCCCATGTAAAGAAGTGGGGCGAAAAGGGGAACTATGGATCGGATGCACGCTACCGCCTAGGCGTCTGCCACTTTGCCGCAAGCGAATACGATCTTGCCGTGCAGGACTGCGAGACGTGGCTGAAGCTTTTTAGTGAGAACAAAATCGAGAAACTCCAGCCTGAGATTTATGCGCTGCTCGGCGATGCGAAGGCTGGACTCAAACTACCCGCCGAAGCCGCAGTGGCCTACATCGCGAGTTACAAACACAAAAACGTGAGTGATGAAGTGCTCCTGTATTCGCTCTTCGAGGCAGGCAAGCAGTTGCAAAAAGCGCAGGACTGGGAGGGTATCGAAAAACTCTATACCGAGTTCGTCAAAGAGCGGCCCGAGCATCCCGCGACGGTCACGGCGATCTATTGGGTGGGCAAGGCGAAGGCGAAACTTGGCCGTATGGAAGAGGCGAAGGAACTGACCGTCAACACGCTGAAAAAGCACATCGCCAATCCAAAACGCGAAGGCTGTGAGATGATGCTCAGCCAACTCGCCGAGTGGTCGCGCCGTCGTCCTCCAAGCAAGGAAGTTGTAAAATCCGATGCGCCGCAGGTGAAGTGGGATGCCGAGGCGGATTTGGAGGCAACTCTCAAGCCGTTGACCGAAATTGAGAGCGAAACCGCGAAGTGGCGGCTCGTTTATGCGCGTGGCGAATTATTTCGCATCGGACGCACTCCCGAAAAACGCGTCGCCGTCATTGGCGAAATCGCCGAGAAAGCAAAAGTTGAGGATCTCAGCCCTCACTTGCTGATGGAAGTGGGAGACTACCTGCTTGCGAAGGGCGAAATCGATCGCGCTGAAGCTGTCTATCGCAGGTTGAAGGAAGATTTTCCGAAATCCGAGCGTGTGGACGCCGGATGGGTTGGCATGGGCGAAGTCTTGCTCGCCCGCAAGGAATACAAAAAGGCGATGGAGCTTTACGATTACGCGATAGACCGTCTCGGTGCGCCTTGGAAATTGAAGGAGGCGCTGCTCGGTCAGGCCAAATGCCTGCTCGAACTGGCCGATGCTCAAAAAGGCGATGCGCCCACGCTGGCAGCGGCGAAATACGAGAAGGCAAAAAAGACTTTCGAGGAAGTTGCCAGCGTCCGCGAGTGGCGCGGCGAATCTACTGCACTCGCGCTTTACTACATCGCAGACGTGCTTTTCCGCACGGGCAAATTCAAGGAAGCCACGGCGGGCTTCGAGCGCATCACTGTCACGCAGGGAAAATTCCCGAAATGGGTCGCGCGCAGCTATCTCAAGGCAGCCGAGGGATACTACCGGCAGGGTGACGACAAATCCGCCATAGCCCGACTGAAGGATTTGCTCGAACCGCGCGACGCGACCGGCCAGCCGGACGAAAAGAAAG
>JBEIQV010000219.1:0-5787 GCA_040376335.1 Verrucomicrobiia bacterium
AGCCGTGGATAATCCAACTTTCGCCACACCGAGCTTTTCCACCCGATGGTCAAACGCCGTAGCCACCGCAGCGACGAGATCCTGCTGATCCCGTTCTTGGATATTTTGTGTTCGCTGATCGGCGTGCTCGTGCTGATCATCGTGGTGCTCTGCTTGGCGCAAACGCAGAGGATCAACGGCCGCACTCCCGAGGAACTACAGCGCGCCCAGGAGCATCAAATGATGCTCAAGGAGAAAAAGGAAAACGTTCGCATCAACGAGTTGCTTAAGGACAAGGTCGAGAGGCTCGACAAGCTGCAGGCGGAGACGAAGCAGAAGGACGAGCAGGTCGCCAAGCTGCGCCTCCTCCTCGATACTTCCACAGCCGACCGGGAGAAAAAGAATACGGTTAGCCAGAACTTGATGAAGGAACTGGATAACCTCCTCCTCGAAATCAATGGTCTGAAAACACAAGACGAGCCGCTCAAAAAACAGATTGCGTCCTTGCAGGAGGAGATCAAAAAGCGGCAACCGCCCCCCAACAGCGGCGCACCGGTGGTGGTGCAGCCCGGCGGATCGGGACTCGCCAAAGGCACGAAGGTTTTTTTTGTCGAAGCGGACGGCGAAAAGCTCACCTTTTACTGGGACGCAAAAACGAAGAGCGTCGTCGCCGCCTCCCCCGAGGTCATCGCTGCGGACGTGGCCTTCAATGCCTTCCTCAAAGCCGTCGTCGCTGTTCCGCAGAGCAAGATCATCTTTCTCATCCGCGCCGACGGGACGGGCGCATTCAACCTCGGTGCCGGCTGGGCGCAGGCGACCTATGGCTACAAGGTCGAGCAGATCGGTCGGCTGCCCATTCCCGGACGCGGTGAGATCGATCTGAAGATGTTCAGCGAATTTCTCGGCAAGCTTGCGCCTCCAGCAAAACGTTAATCACCATGCCACGACGCCGCGGACATCAAGAAGAAGAACTCCCGTTCGTAGCCCTCATGGACACGATGACCAACGTCGTCGGCGTGCTCATCATCGTGCTCGTCATGGTCGGTATCGGTCTGGCGCGTTCGGTGAACAAGGTGCTTTCCGAGCTTCCGTCGGTCACGGTCGAGGAACATTCGAAGCTCAAGCTGGAATTGGCGCAAGCCAAGCCGAAGCATGACCCGAAGAAGGTTGATGAGGAAATTTCCAAGCTGGAAAAAGACATGAAGAAGGCGGCCGAGACCCTGCAAACGCTTGATCGCACCATGGATAAGCAGCAGGTGAAATTCATGGATCTGGACACGCTGCAAAAGCAACTCGATGCCAAGCGTAAGGAGCGCGACGGTAAAAAAGACGCCGTCGAGAAAATGCTGGCCGAAGTAACTCAACTCAAAGCGCGCCTCGACACCACACCGGTCTATGCACCGCCGCCCGCCGAGGTGGTGAAGTTGCCGAATCCGCGCCCCATGCCGGACAAGGCGGATATCCAGCACTTCCTCGTCGCCGGCAGTCGCATCTACTTTCTCAATGACGACCAATTTTATGACATAGTGGAAGCGGAACTCCGGCGCAACGAGCCTACCATGGCCGTCAGCCGCGAGGCCGTAAATGGGCCGGACGGCAAACCCGTCATGCAGAAAAACAGGGCCGGCCAAACGTGGCGGAAGCGCAAAATCGTCTTCGATGCAAAAAAGCTCACCGACTACTTCGCACGCGCGCGCCTCGGCAATCGCGACGTGAAAGTCGAAGTCATTCCCTCGCCTACGTGGAACGGCATCCCGATGAAAATCACGCCGTTGCCCACTGGCGGCGAAACGATTGATCAGGCGAAGGGCATCATCTCTGGCTTCCAGAACTTGCTCAGAAAATTCAAGACCGACTCCAAGGCCATCGTCTGGTTCCACGTTTACAAGGATTCGATCCCCACCTACCTCGCCGCCCGCGAGATTGCAGATCAGCTCGGCGTGCCGGTCGGATGGGACATCTCGGACGCTCCCTCGTTTTCCCTCAATCTGCCGCCGGAATACACACTGAATATCACTATGCCGCCCGCGTCGCCCGCGCCGCCCGCACCGCCCCCGATCGAGGGCGCAGTCCACATCCCTCCACCGAAGAAGTCGCTGGACTGAGCGAACCCACGCTGACGGTGTTCGTGATTGCACCTTCACGATCTGGCCGCTGTTAACCGCGGCAGCCGTATTGGCTTTTGCAGCGGTGCTTTTTTGTCGAGGGCCGCAAGCTTGCCAGGTTTCGCCACCTTGGTGTGCGGCGCCTTGGAAGAGGTAAGGGCTTTCTTCTTCGGTTTGTTCTTCAGGATGTTTTTAGTCGATTTCATGTTGTGGTATTGTTAGTTTTCGCTGCGGAATGGTTGACTTATGGGCGCAGCGGCATCGACCCCTGCACGAACGGGTGCGCCGCCCAGCGGAGGGCGAAGGCGAGGAGCAGGGGAGTCAACGTGAAGCTCAAATCGGGCGGCTGGAATTTCGTGGTTCCGTGGCCGAGGCGGTCGTGGTTAGTGGATTTCATTACTGATGGCACGTAGGTCTCATCACTATTTCGCCAGCGCGCGTTCAATATCTTCGAGGCGGTATCGAAAACTTCGGGCGGTGATGCGGATGAAGGGCACCGGCTCCGCGTCTAGTCCTCTTGCAAAATGACCGCACATTCCTCGGGATTGTCCTCGGGTGGCACTACACGCTCACCGGCCTCGCCAGTCTCTTTCGACCAGCACCCGCCGGGCATCACCTTCCATTGATCCATATTTTATAAACATCCTCCTTGGTTAACTTGAAGGTGCCGCACTTTTCAACCGCCGCACCACTCGTTGCCACACACCGCTTCATGTTTGTCGCAGAATTGCCCTCATCGCCGCGCGAGGATGCCCGCCAGCGCGTTTTGTTTCGTTTTCCGGCACTCTTTGTCTTCCGGGATGTGCAGCCCGGCAATTCGCGGAGGTCAACTCCAAGGGATTCTGTTCGTGCAAAACACGGAATTATTTAGGTCGCGGTCGAGCAAATGACGGAGATTATCCGCGTAATTTGCACGGCTGATACGACCGACAATTTCGAAGTTCTGCTGGACGCCACTGGCGCCAACACCGACGGGCGAACCAACGATCTGGTCGAGACCCTTGAACCACTGCACGTCCTCGGCGGTATGCATGTCTTTCAACATGTTTCCCATCACGATTTCGCGAAGGTTGTTCTTGTAGGTGCTCAACTGCCACACGTTCTTCGTGAATTTCCGCGAGGAGATCCGGTAGAAGTTCGTGTCGAAGAAATCACCACGATAGAATGCAGTGTCCGCTGAATCATTGTAGTTCAACGTGACGGCTGCTTCCTGCTCGGGTTCCATTTCCTCGCGGATGTATTGGGACTCGTTGCCGTTGTATGTCAGATCCTCGGGCTTGACATCCTTGAAAGGTTGGACCTTCCGTTGGACGCCAGACTCACGAATCTTGCGCTTGATGAGACCTTGGCCGATGGCCGAGGCGTTCTTGCACATGTCGCCAGGCATTGCATCCTGGAGCGCCTGTAGAAATTCCTGGTCCAGAACTTCCGGTGACATTTCCTGTTGATCAGTATTTTGTGATGGATTGCTCATGGTAGGTGATTATACGTCGGCGGTTGTGCGAAGGTTTTTCTGGTAGTTGGTTTGGAGCTGGATAACCAGCACCTCGCCATTGGCATCCACGGCCACGTTCGAAACGGTTTTGCCAACCCCAAGAGTGGAGTTGCCTGGACCGACATCGATTGGTGTCGCGTGTTTGGACAATTTGCCCAGAACGGTGCAAGTGCCACTCGCCACTGGAACCACGTAACCAAGACCTGCATCGCTAATGTCGGCGGTGAGCCAAGCATTTTTGCTGTAGGTCGAAGCAATGGTAGCTCCGGTAGGTGCGGTGCCGGCGACGGTTGCGCCTCCAGCTGCACTTGTGTGACGGAAGTATGCCGTTTGAAGTTCGTAGTTGTCAGCGCATGAGAGCGCCGAGAACAGACCCGAACTGGTGATCATCGTGTCGTTGTAGTCGTATTTCGCGAAATGCGGGATCGCATTCACGTCATACGTCCAATCCGCAGCTGTGGACGCGTTAGCGGTGCCTGCTGCGGTGACGGCGGTCGCGACTGGGCTCCAGCCGATTACGAAGTCTTCGTAACCGAGCGCGGAGTTCCAGAGAAGCGAGCATACCATCCCGGACATGATGTTATGACCAGCACGGATCGGAGCAACCGTCTCGCGGTTCTGGGCGCCGTTAGGATCCCAGCCACGCAGGACGGCTATTGCGGCTTTCGCGCGCTGGATAGTTCCAATATTCATGGTGTTGCCCTGCTTCACCAAATCGAAACCCGGGGCGGTGCCGACAATGTTTCCCACTGTGGGAAACTTTCGAACTCGGCTCAGGGACTTCCTACGTTTCTGTCGCTCACTCGCAGCGAGTATGAACTGATCAACCAGTCGATCCCCCCCCTTCGGCCCAAGCGGGCGGGATTGGTTAGCCAGTATTTCTGCTTCCTCTTGCAGTGATCAACTTGGTGTTAATTACCCGCCGTGAAGCGGCAGTGGTTGCTGCATATCAAGATGCGATAGCCGCAGGCGCATTTTGTTCAGCATATCCGTTAGTTCTGCGATTTCGCCGATCAAAGCAGTCGTATCCGATGGGGAGAAACTCGCCTTTGAATTTACTTCGAGCAACGTAACAAGAGTGCCCTTGATTCGGCCGATGTCATTGCGAAAGGACTTTAAGGTGAATTCAGGTGTCTTGTTTACACCACTTTTAGCGGATGCTTCTTTCGATGTGCGTTTGGGAGCCGATGTTTCCTTCGCTGGGAGAAGCCCAACTAAGCGGTAGGCATCCATGATGGCCAAGTCTTTTGGGACTTTCGCAGGGTCTGGAAATTTCTTAGCCAATGCGAGGCATCGGTAAAGACTTGTCTTAGGAAGACGAGGTAAGTGAGTTTTGAAAAATTTTACGCAACACCGCTCCGTCTTGCATGCATCATGCAACGGCTGCGCCAAATACCCAACCTTAAGCCTTCTGAGTAACATGTGGTGGGCGCCGATTTGCCAATAGTCCTCGTGAACTAAAAGTATCTCAGTGCAATTCTTGAGCTCCTCCAGCCGCCTGTCATCGGGCATTGTTTTAGCCTCCCGGAAAAATGACTTCAGTTTTTCCAAAACCGCCGCAAATTCAGCCATCTGACTTTTGGTGGGATCCGTAAGGTTCATATTATTTGACTCCTTCGTTCTCGCCGTCCTGCTCGCGCTTGCGGCGCTGCTCTTCATCGAATTGCTTGCAGATTTCCGTATATCGTTTGCGGCTCCTGATTCCGTAAATGACGGGCTGGCTGACATTGAATTCCTGACAAAGCTTAACAACCCTGTCCAGAACCTTGTCCCCCCGAGCAAGCCTTAGAAGAATGGCCCAAACCTGTTCAAAAACCAAACCCGCATTTTTGTGATGCTGTCCATGTTGAGCTTTCGGTTTAAGATCCAGTTCCTCCAGCGGCAGAGCCGCGCTCGGATCGGGTGCCACGTTCTGGCGGACAACGCCCTCAACGATGGCCATCACATAGCCAACTTCACAATCGAACCGCTCCGCCAAGGCCGACTTAAGCCGTGGATGCTCCTTGTGCGCAGCATACGTCGCGCGGATTGCCTGAATATCGTGATCGGAAAGGTTTCTCAGCCGGTGGCTATCGAAATTACTCTCCCTTTGGATGTCGGGCTCTACTTCCTTCCACGTAGCGCCACTGAGGACTTTTTGAACAGAAATGCGACTCACCGCCAATTGTTCCTTCCACGCCGTTATGTATCCCGGCTTGTCCTCTGCCT
>JBEIQV010000267.1:0-4496 GCA_040376335.1 Verrucomicrobiia bacterium
AAATTTCGCCGTCATCGGCCTCTCCACCTGCCGCGAAAACCGCACCTTTAGCGGACTCCCGCTCGACGACGCGATCGCCGCAAAAAACGTCGCCCCGCGCTGCGGCCTCCTCGTCGTGGATCTTCGCACCGGCGACATCGCGCATTCGCTCAACATCGAAGGCGCCGTGCGCGAACTCTACGATGTCGCCATCCTCCCCGACGTGAACATGCCCAGCGCTCTCGGCTTCAAAACGGAGGAAATCCGGCGGACGATCACCATCGCGGAGTAAAGAGAGACGGGGTAACATACTCTTGGTGACTGGCTGTTGGCAGGGTGACGCGATGTGTTGAGCGGTTGAGTTCGTTGGCGGACGAGGAGTTCACCTGCTTGTCTGCCCCTTTGGAATTGACGGCTTCTCTACGTGGTGTGACTAAGGCTGTGATGTCATTGCGAACCGCCCTAGCAAAAATCAGTTGGGTTGCTGCCGTTTTGGCGATGATTTCGCCGGGATGGGCCGACTCCGACTCTGCGCGCGCCGCAGAGTCGCGCGGTGATTTTTCCGCAGCAGCGAATGCGTGGGGCAAGGTCGCGGACAAGGCGAAGGGCGATGCGCGCATCGAGGCGCTTTTATCGCGGGTGCAGGCGCTGAGGGAACTCGGGCAGCACAAGATTGTGATGGAGACGCTGGCTGAATTGGAAGAGGAGGCGAAGTCCACCGGCGCAGAGTTGCGGGTTGCGGAAGCGCAGGCTGCGCAGGGGGCGTCGGTGATGTTTTCGCGTCAGGCTGCGGATGCTGAGCCACTGCTCCGCACGGCGCTGGCGACTGCGCGAAAGCTGAAGGCGCGGGGGCTGATTGCGCAGGTGCAAAATGATCTCGGGGTTTTGCTTTCCGGCACTGGCGATAAAGCGGGTGCGACGTCTGCGCTTGCGGAATCCGCATCGCTTGCGGCGAAATACGGTTCGCCGGAACTGGCGGCGCGAGCAAGGCGGAATCTCGCTGATGCACGGATGAATGCGGGTGATTTTTCAGCGGCGCGAAAGGAAATGGATGTCGCTCTGCGCGTGGCACGGTCGCTGCCGGAGGGACACGAGCGTGCGTTTCTGCTGCTTGGGCTGGCGCATTTGTTTGAGCGGCTTTTTCACGAGGAGCCTGCGCACGATAATGCGATGCGCCGCCGGGCGTTTGAACTGGATGCGGAGGCGGTAAAAATCGCGACGACGATAGGGGATGAACGCGTGCTTTCACTGGCGCTCGGCCATCAGGGTTCGCTCTACGAGTTTGAAAAAAAACTGCCCGAAGCGCTGGCGCTCACACGTCGCGCACTGGAGCTGGCGCAGCGCGTGCGGTCGGCGGATTCGCTCTATCGCTGGCAGTGGCAGTCGGGGCGCATTCTTGCAAGTCAGGGTGAGCGCGATGTTGCGATTGAGGCATACCGGCGCGCGGTGGCGACGCTGGAGGGGATTCGCAATGACGTGGCGATCCGGCACGGCAATCGCAACGCGGGGTCGTCCTACCGGCAGGTCGTCGGCGCGGTGTATTACGAACTCGCGGATTTGCTGCTCCAGCGTGCGGACGGAATCAAAGACGCGGGGGAGTTTCAGACCGTTCTCCGCGAAGCGCGTGCGACTGCGGAGGCGCTGAAGTCTGCGGAGTTGGAGGATTATTTTCAGGATGACTGCGTGAACCTCCTTCGCTCGAAACAGCGCAATGTGGAGAACCTGTCGGAGAAGGCGGCGGTGCTCTACATTCTGCCACTGCCCTCGCGCACGGAACTGCTGCTGAGCCTGCCCGGCACGAAGGAGAAACCGGGCCGCATCGAGCGGATCAAAGTGCCGACTAGCGAGCCGCAACTGACAGAGATCGTGCGCCGTTTCCGCTTGAATCTCGAAATCCGCACGACGAACGAATTCCTCGAACAGTCCCGGCAACTTTACAAGCTGCTGATCGAACCTGTGGAGTCGCTGTTGAAGTCACACGGAATAGACACGCTGGTTTTTGTGCCTGATGGCGCGCTGCGGACGATTCCGATGTCTGCACTGAATGACGGCGAAAAATTTCTTGTGGAGAAATACTCGATCGCGGTGTCGCCGGGGCTGGATTTGATGGAGTCGGGGCCTGCCGGGCTGCGGACGCCGCGCATGATGATCAGCGGTCTCACCGATGCGGTGCAAAATTTTCAGGCGCTGCCAGCCGTGCAACGTGAAGTGGAACGTCTTGGAAAGCTCTACCCGCAGAACGAGACACTGATGAACAACGATTTCATGAAGGTGCGCGTGACGGAGAAATTTACCGGCGAGCCGTTCACCATCGTTCACATCGCGTCGCACGGACACATTGACAGCGATGTGCGCAAGAGCTTCGTGCTCACCCACGCGGACAAGCTGACGCTCGACGACCTCGAAAAACTTATCCGCCCCGGCCAACTCGCCGACAAGCCGCTGGAACTTCTCACACTCAGCGCGTGCCAGACCGCTGCTGGTGATGACCGCGCCGCATTGGGCCTCGGCGGTGTCGCCGTGAAAGCCGGGGCGCGCAGTGCATTTGCGACGCTGTGGTGCGTGAACGACGAGGCTTCCGCGATGTTGATCGCGGATTTCTACACGGAGCTGACTGCGCCCGCCGGAAATACAAAAGCGCAGGCACTTCAGACTGCACAACGGCGGCTGCTTGCAAACCCGCGCTATGCGCATCCATGTTTCTGGGCGCCGTATCTCATCATTGGAAACTGGCTATGATTTCGATCAGCAAACTACTCCACCGCCCGCCTGTCGCCTGTGCTGTGATCAGTCTGCTGGTGTTCGCGGTGATACTTACAGTGCGCGCCCTCGGCTTGCTGCAAGTGCCGGAACTGCTGCTCTATGATCACATGGTGGAAGCACGGACGCAGACTGAGTCGCGTGACGACCGCATCGTGCTCATCGGTATGACGGAAAAGGATCTCGTTGATTTCGGCTATCCGCTCGCCGACCGGGAACTCGCGAAGGTATTTCGGATGATTGATGCACAAAAGCCGGTGGTTATTGCAGTGGACTTGTATCGCGATTTGCCGGAGCCACGGAATCGTGAAGGCTATCCCGACTTGGAGTCTGCATACCGGGAACTCAAAAGTATCATTTCGATTGAGCGCGTCGGTTATTTCAAAGGCCCGCCCGCACTCGCAGACGAACCGGATCGCATCGTCGCGAATAATCTTCCGAGGGATTTCGATGGCGTTTTCCGGCGCGGTTTGATCGCGGCGGAGAAGGGACTCGACGAGCCGTTTCCCAGTCTCAGCCTTGCAGCGACGCTCCGTTATTTGGAAACGAAGAATGTAGAGGTGTCGTTTGTGGCCGGGCCGGATGGTAAGCAGGTCATCAAGCTTGGGAAAACGATCATCCCAAGGCTGACGGGGCGCGCGGGCGGTTACGTGAATGCCGAGCCACCTGACTACGAGTATCTCTGTAACTTTGAAGCTCCTCGCAAATTCAAAGTCATGGACGCCGCGACAAAGAGCACGCCGCACGACTACAGCTTCGGGCAGGTGTTGCGTGGTGAAATTCCAGCCGGGGCACTCGCTGGAAAAATCGTCTTCATGGCGACGGTGATGGAGAGCATCAAGGACAGCAATCCGACGCCAGTGGACAACAATCTGCGTGGTGTAGAGCAGCATGTGATGTTGACCCACCAACTTCTCCGCACTGCGCTGGATGGTGTGCCGCCGATGACGTGGTGGCCGGAGTGGGGCGAGGTGCTATGGATCGCGCTGGCGGCAGGGCTCGGCGGAATTGTGGGTCTGTTACTGCACTCGCCGTGGAAGATCGTTCCTGCCGTCGCGTTGCTGATCGCTGCTTTTTATTTTTCCGGTATGTTCGCTTTCTACCAGCGTGTCTGGATTCCCATCGCTGCGCCGATGATTTGCTGCACGCTGGCAGCAGCGATTGTGACTTCGCTGGTTGCGTATTTGGAGAGCGCGGAGCGGGGGATGTTAAAGACGATTTTCTCAAAGCACATATCCGGGCCGGTCGTGGACGCGCTGATGAAAGATCGCGATCAATTTCTCGATGGCGGACGGTTGAAACCGACGCGTGTCACTGCGACGGTGCTTTTCACGGATCTCAAGGGCTTCTCGACTACGTCGGAGGCGATGGAGCCGGCGGCATTGATGGAGTGGATGAATGAATATTTCGATGGCATCGCAACGCACGTGGATAACTGCGGCGGCATCATCAACAAATTCATCGGAGACGCGATCATGGGTGTCTTCGGGGTGCCCGTCGGGCGGACGACAGAGGCCGAGATGGACACGGATGCGAAGAACGCCGTTGATTGCGCTCTGGCCATGCGTGCGTCTTTGCTAAAGCTGAACGAAGGCTGGAGCGCGACGGGACGTCCAACGACTGCGATGCGCATCGGCATTCACACGGGTGCGCTCGTCTCGGGCAACGTCGGAAGCGAAGCGCGGCTGGAATATACCGTGCTCGGCGACACCGTGAATACGGCCGCGCGACTCGAAAGCGCGGGCAAGGATGTGGCT
>JBEIQV010000189.1:0-6633 GCA_040376335.1 Verrucomicrobiia bacterium
GCGCGTGATGATTCCCGCCGTGTGCAGCGCGAAGGTGAACACGAGCAGCCAGCGCGTCGACTTTCCCATCGGCTGCGCCAATCCCAGCCACGAAAAGAGCGAGAGCAGCAGCACACACACATAGAGCGTGATGGTGAAATTGAACGGATCGGCGTCGTTGAAAATGCGCTCGTGTTTCGCCGTCGAAAGAACGCCGGGCGTCGCTGCGAGCAGCGTCTGCTGATCTGTTAGCGCGGTGTTGAATGCACTCGCGTCACCACGTTGATACGCCGTGACCATGCGCGAGTAATTGCGCACACCCGCATCCACTTTCTGTGCGAAGACCGCCTTCGTCAGGCTCTCGAAGAGCGTGTCGAATTCATCCGGATTCTTCGCCGACGGCGTGATGCCCACGGCGTTTTCACCAAATGACGCCTCCTCCTGAAGCTGCTTGTAGCGCTGCACAAAGACGAAATAGATGCGCTGCTCCTTCGTCAGCTCGTCCTTGCCCGGCTGTGCGTGGATGCTCGCGAAATCCTTCGGCAAAAACTGCTCGTAGCGCGAAAGCTCCGTCTCCCACGAAAACTTGTCCTTGGCGGGCTCCTGCTCCGCTCCGCTGAGCACCTGCTCCATCTGCGCCTGAAAAGTCTGCGTGTCCGCGACGTGAAGCGCATTCTGGATCACGAGGTAATAATTGAACTTCCGCCAAAGCTGCTGAGCCGCCTTTTGATAGGGCGTCAACTCGGAGGTTTTCTTCTGCCTCATTCGTCCGTCGGCTGTGGTCTCGGTGCCGGATTTCAGCACCTCGCGCAGATCATTGAGCTTTGCGGCGATTTCATTCGCGGAGAAAAACTTCACCGCCTTGTTCTCCGCACCGAGCAGCGTTTTGAGATCCAGCTCGTCCACTTTGAAAACCTTCCGCGCGTTTGCTTCGGCGGGCTTGCACATAGCTTCGAGCAACCACTCGCTCGCGCTCATCTTCACACCCAGATCGCGGTCGTTGAAATCGGACACCTCACGGATCGAGAGCAGCGCATTACGTGCGAGCGAATCCCACGGCTGGATGCGGCCTTTCACCAGCACGGGCAGCGCGCCGAATTCACGCACTTTAATTTCCGTCTTCGCCTTGGGCGGCATGAAGCTCATCAAAAATCCGATCACCGCGCAGAGCAAAACGGCGTGTGGCAGCCAGCGGGTCCAGCCTGTCATTGGAGAATTTTCAGTTTTCATGCTTTGGCACGCTTTTGTGTGAAGCGGATCAGGTGAACGAGAAATTGCAGCATCATCCCGAGCGACACGACGACGCACGAAACGTAGGGCAGCCACGCGGCGGGATTTTTTACTACCTGCAAAATGGTCGTGCGGTCGCCCGGCAGGAAGCTCGCTTGAAAGAACGTTTCTCCTTCGTAGCGCAGCGGTTCGTTCATTTTGATCAAGCGCGTGCTCTCCTCGCCGGAGCGCGGGTCTTTGAGTTTCACGAGACTGGAGAAATTTCTCGGCTTCTCGGTGCCTTTGTATTTGTCGTGGCTGAACTTCAGCAGCGTAAGCGAAAACGGCTTGTAGAATCGCGCCGGGCGCATCCGCAGCGCGTAGGATTTTCCGCCGGCCTCCACATTTTGCGCCGGGAGTTTGTCTTGGAAAAGCTCGCCCCACAGCGAGACGAGGTAGGTGCCGACTGGCTGCCCGTCTTTCACCAAATCAACATAGGCAGCCATGAAATTGCGTTCGTCCATCTTGCTCGCTGGAGCGATTGGCGAGGCCTTGTGCGTCTTGCCGTAGCCCTCGGTGACGGGGTGAGGCGGCGTCTCGCCCGCAGCAAGTTTCAGGAGATCACTGTTGCGCATGAAGGTGCGCACTTTCACCGCAAATGGCAGGTTCGGCAGCGTAATGGTTCCACCTTTGTCGAGCAGGCTCTGCGGAATGGCGACTACGTCCTCCTGCCCGTCGCCGGCGTCGCTCACGATGGCGAGCTCACATTCCATGTCGCTCGCGGAGTAGGTCGCCGTCTCGCCCGTGGTGATGATCATCCGCGTTTCGCGCTGCCACAGACTGGTGAGCAATCCACCGACGAGCATGATGACGATGCCAAGATGCGTGAGCATCACGCCGACTTTCGGCCAGCGCAGCTTGTAGTGCGCGTAGGCGACGAGTGCTAAATTTGGCACTGTGACCGCGAGCATGAGCAGCCAGCCCGGCCATGTCGAATAGCCGACTTGCAGCATTGCCCAAGTTTCCACGACGCAAATGGCCGTCACCACCGCCACGCGCCACGCGCCGACTTTGAATCGAGTGAAATACGATGCTATGAGCCCGGCGAGCATCACACCGCCGACGAGGTAGCCACCGGGCAGCGGCACAGTTTTAAAAATCCACGAATAGATGCCGCTGGCCGGAAGGCTTTGGATGAAGTTGTTGAACGTCTCGCCACCGAGCGAGCCGTCGCGCTGCGGGCTGATGATGAGTTGGTCGAAGTATTTCTTTTGCGCGTTCTGGATGCCGATGTCCACCTGCTCAAGCGTGCCGAAAACGACGATGATCATCGCAAAGACGAGGCAGGTGATGACCAGCTTCAAAGAACTGAAAAAGCGGAGAATGGCGTGCATTATTTGAAGCGGATGGATTTGAGAAACGCCGCGAAGTTTGCGCTCTCATTGGCGACGGCGGCGGTGTCCCCGGTCATTTTAAAAAACCAGCTCTCGCCAGCATGCGGCACTATGGCGACGAGCATCCGCTGCGGCTGCGATTTGCCCTCCGGCGGTTTTTCACCAGCCATTTCGAAAAGCAGTGAGTTTTCCCCGCCGACTTCGACGGCCTTTTGCTCGGTCGCGAGGTCGCCTTCTGTCAGCGGCGCGAGGCCGATTTGCCCACGCCAGCGATTCACGTTTGCCAGTGTGCCGCCAGCGGTGCCGGGCATTTTACTGACCGACATATCCACTTCACCGGCGCGAAAGCTCGCCAGCCTCATCGCCGACGGCGGCTGCGAAGCCCACGTTTCGGGGACCTTCCATTCCGGCAAAGCAGACGGAGCAGCATCCGTAGCGGCGGGTGTCGTGGACTGCGGCGCGGGATCTTTCGCGACACGGTAGGTGCGAATGACATCGTCCTTGCAGCCTGTGAGAGTGACGCAAAGCACGAGCGGCAGGAGGCAACGGATGTTTGTAAGATTGGAAATTGGCATGTCGCAGTGTCTCGCGTGGCTTATTTAACCCGCAGCGAGCCGACCTTCTTAGCCCACATAGCCACTACCGCAAGCGCGATAGGGGCGTCAGACGACTTCTCTTGTGATGAATTCCAGTGTGAGGGCGACGTTCGCTTCGATGGAAAACTGCGCGCCTTTCGCCAGCAATCGCTCGCGAATTTCCATCCGGCGTCGGGCATCGGCCCAGCGGGAAAGCGCGGTGGTCAGCGCGGGAACATCGCCCGGCGCGACGATTTCGCCCTCGACGCCGTTTTCGATGATTTCCGCAAAGCCATTCGCTGTCGTAGTGATCACGGGCAGTCCGGCGGCGAGGGCTTCGAGACAGGCATTCGAGAAAGGCTCGTAGATCGTCGGCAGCACAAAAACGTCCGCCGCCACGAGCAGGCGCGTCATTTCCGCACGCGACTGCGACCCGAGAAAACGCACGCGCTCGGAGTGCGGCAGTCCGCGAGTCTTTCCACGGCCCGCGACGAACAGCGTGGCACCGGGCAGCGCATTCACGGCGGCAATGGCATGGCGCAGACCTTTCCGCTCCCAGCCGGAGCCGGCAAAAAGCACCGCGTAATCAGAATCACCCAGCCCCAGCGCAGCACGGGCTTCAGCGCAGTTCGCCGACGGCGCGCTGGCAGGCACACCATTATAGATCATCTCAATGCGATCGGCGGGCGTGCCGAATCGCGCAATAATCTCGTCTTTCACCATCTGCGAATTCGCGATGATACGCCGCGCGCCGCCGGTAAAAAGTGCGCGCTCCAGTCGCACAAGCTGTCGGTGCTTTGCGCTGAAACTGCGGAACAGCGGTTTCCAAAATGGCTCAAATTTCGCCCGGCGCTCCAGCCACGAAGCATGAACCCCGTCGCCGGCGCGAAAGACATCACACTCCCACACTCGCTCTAAACTGAGAACGAAATCGCAGCCACTACGCTTCCGCCATTCCCGCACGCCGTCGGCAAATACCATGGGGCTGTTCGCTTTCAATATCGTCCCGACTGGCCGCGCCGTGCCTGCCGCAAAGACGTCATGCGGCCACTCCACATCCGTTACCAAAAACAATTCGTGCCCGGCGCGCCCCAACTCCGCCATGAGCCGCAGCAGATAGGCTTCAGCCCCACCGGAGCCGGAGTATCCACGACGAACGAGACCAAGTTTCATGCACCGCGCTTGTAGCCGGGCGCACGCGGCGCGGAAGCTCATATATCACTTATTCGGCTTAGTATGTTCTAAATTGCATTCTTCCAATTGCCGTAACTGGTGAGCGGAGCGCATGAAAAAGCAGCAAGATGCTTTCTGTTTTTACAACCGTTTGCTAATAATCGGTGTTTTAATCGGTCATTCACTTTCACCACCTATGGAAATTTTTGTCCTGAGAAACGGCGAGCAAGTCGGGCCGTTCAGCGAAGAAACAGTTCAGTCGCAGCTCAAGCGCGGCGGGCTTCTGCCCACCGACAAGGCCTGGCGCAAAGGGCTGCCCGAATGGGTTCCGCTGGGCGAAGTGATGAATCCTGCCAGCAGTGCGCCGCCGCCTGCTCCGGGCGCGAGTGGAGTGAGGGGTGTGGCGGCGACGAAAGCACCGACCCAGAAACAGATGGCTTTGCTGAAATACCTTGGGGCGACTTTTGATGGGGAAATCACGTATGAGGAAGCGGCTGTGGCCATCTGCAAGGCGCTGGAAAGCCCGAAGCTGACTTCGCGATTTACGAAGTGGGGAGATGAAAAGTTGCGGCTTCACCCGGAGCTTTTTCAGGACGAGATAGACTATCGCCGCGCAAACCGTGTGTCGCTTTACCTCGATCTCTGCCAGGGGGAAGGGGCCAAGGTTGTGAAGGACGTGACGAAGGCGCATGTGCAGGTGCTCATCGAGGCGCTCGATAAAAAGAACGAGAGCTGGGAGGTGGATTCGCGCGCCGCTCTCTGGGATTACTTTTTGCCGACGGTTGCGGAGCATTTTCCGCAGTTGGTGCGCGAGGAGTGGAAGGGAAAATTGAAGCCGGGCGCGAAACCAAAAAGCGCAGAGCCTGACGAGGAAACCACGGCGTTCATTGCGGCTCCGACTCCACCAAGTGCGATAGGCGCGGCGTTTCGTGGCGTGCTTTACGGGCTGGTGGTTCTTGGGGTGGCGTATGGGACGGTGTATCTTTATAAGGCAACGAAGCCGGAGGGAAAAAAGGAGGCCAAGGTGGCGGTTGCTCCGGTCGCTCCTCCTCTGCCAGTGCCTGTCGTGCCGCCCTTTCCGGTGGACCCAGCGCCTGAGATCCCCGCAAATCCTGCGGCAGTTCTGCCTCCTTCTGCACCAGCTACTGAGCCTGCACCAGCCGCTGAGCCTGCGCCAGTTCTGCCTGTGCCTGTGGCCGTAACGCCGGAAAAGCCTGCTGGTGAAAATCCAGGTGTGCCTGCTTTACCACCCGCTGCGCCGGTCGCTCCGGAGGCACCTGCCGTTCCAGCGCCCGTGGCTCCGGAGCCAGCGCCAGCGCCAGCGGCTCCCGCTGCGCCGAAGACGGTGCTCACCATTACTAAATCGGTGACGGTGCAGCTTCAATTTGGACGTGTGACGCTGAATCCTGGAACGCGCGTGCGCTTCATCGCGACTGAAGGGCCGAACGTGCGCGTGAATTTCAACAACAACGTCATCCTCGTGCCCTCTGCCGCGACCGATGTGGATGCCCCGGCTCCCGCTGTGCCTGCGACCGCACCTGCCGCCACACCGGCCACTCCGCCAGCGGCAGTGCCATCCACTGCGCCGAGCGCCATTCCCGCGCTGCCTCCGGTTTCACCCGCTCCCAAACCGTCTTCGGATTTGTAGCTCACGCTTTCGCCTGAGCGGCGAAAATGGAACTTCGCCTTGCAAGGCGCACCTCGCGCGGACATAAGACGCGCCCTTTTTACACTATGGAACTCTGCATTATTGGCTCCGGCTACGTCGGGCTCGTCACAGGCGCTTGCTTCGCGGAAGTAGGCCACCACGTCATCTGCGTTGATAACGACCAACGCAAAGTGGACATGCTCCGTGCTGGCAAAATTCCAATTTACGAGCCCGGTCTTGAGGAGCTGGTGCATCGCAATGTCTCTGCCAAGCGCTTGCGCTTTACCACCAGCACGCAGGAGGGCGTGGATGGTTCGCAGGTTATTTTCATCGCTGTGCCCACGCCGCCGCAGCCGGATGGCTCGGTGGACATGACTTACATCGAAAAAGTCGCGCGTGAAATCGCAGCCGCGCTCAAGCCCGGCGCCTACCGCGTCGTGGTGGATAAAAGCACGGTGCCCGTGAAAACCGGCGACCGCGTGCAGGCGACGATCCAGCGTTATAACAAGGAGGCGGAGTTTGACGTGGTGTCGAACCCAGAGTTCCTGCGCGAAGGCTGCGCGGTGGCGGATTTGATGAAGCCGGATCGCATCGTCTTCGGCGCGAACAGTGACCGCGCGGCGGATTTGATGAAGCGCGTATATGAGCCGTTCAA
>JBEIQV010000124.1:0-9444 GCA_040376335.1 Verrucomicrobiia bacterium
ATCCCGGCAATCAAACCAGCGTCGTCGGCGAGCTTGTTTCGCTGCAAATTCAAGTCGCGGGCAGCGGTGGTTTGCCGCCTTCCTACTCGGCAACGGGACTACCTGCGGGGCTGAGCATCGGAAGCACATCGGGCGTGATCTCCGGCGCACCGACTACATCCGGCACTTACAACGTGATAATTTCCGGCGGCGGCACGCAGGTGACTTTCCAATGGACGATCAATTCTGCGCTCACACTCAGCCCGATACAGGGCGCGCCTGTCGCACGCGGTTCGTCCACTGCTTTGACCGTGCAGAGCATCGGTGGAAAAAATCCGCGCTACGTGTGGAGCTTCGGCGACGGCACCGCAAACTCTGCCTCTTCATCATCGCCCGGCGTCACTCACACTTTCACGCAAGCGGGACGTTATCTCGTGACAGTGACAGCTACCGACGACACGGGGCGGATTGTCACGGCCAGTTTCTATCAGGGCGTCTTCGCACCACTGACCGCGCGCAAACCGAATGCATCAAGCAGCATCGCCTACGAAGCACGCACGCCAGCAAACAGCCGCGTGTGGGTCGCGAATCCCGACGCGGACACCGTGACGGTTTTCGACGCCGTGACTCGCGCGAAACTGGCGGAGACAACCGTGGGCGTTTCGCCACGCTGTGTGGCGATTGCGCCCGATGGTCGTGTGTGGGTGACTGCCGCCGACAGCTCGGTAATTTCGATCCTGAACAGCACCACCTACGCGGTGGCGCAGACGATCTCGCTCCCGCGCGGTTCGCGTCCGTTCGGCCTCGCATTTGAACCAGTGGGGACGGCGGCGTGGGTTGCGCTGGAGGGAACGGGCCGTGTGTTGAAGTTGAATCCTTCGACTGGCGCTCAAATTGCCGACATCGCCGCAGGGTCGGATGTGCGGCATCTCAGCGTGAGTGCGGATGGCGCGAAAGTTTTGGCGAGCCGTTTCATCACTCCGCGCCTGCCGGGCGAGGAGACAGCGGTGGTTGATACCACGGGCAAGGGCGGCGAAGTGCTCGTCATTGATGCGGCGACTACGGCGGTCACGCGCACGATCATCCTCCAGCACAGCGAGGAGCCGGACACGACAATATCGGGACGCGGAATTCCAAACTACCTCGGCGCTCCGGTGATTTCGCCGGACGGACTTTCTGCCTGGGTGCCGTCGAAACAGGACAACATCAAACGCGGTGTGCTGCGCAACGGTCAGGGCCTCACGCACGAAAGCGCCGTGCGACCGATTGCATCGCGAATCGATCTCGTCACGCAGACCGAGGACTACCTATCGCGTGTGGATTTCGACAACGCGGGGCTGCCGAGCGCGGTGTGCTACGACCCGTCCGGCATCTACGCGTTCGTGGCGCTGGAGGGGAGTCGCACGGTCGCTGTCATGGATGTTTGGAATGCAGTGGAGATCACCCGTTTCGCCGCAGGCCGTGCTCCGCAAGGGCTCGCGATTTCGCCGGATGGCAGGACGCTTTTTGTGCAAAACTTCATGGATCGCACGGTGAGTGTTCACGACGTGAGTGCGATTGTGAACGGCGGCGTGCTGCCCGCCACGACAGCGGCCACGCTGAATTCCGTCACCACAGAAAAACTCACGGCGCAGGTGTTGACCGGGAAACAGCTTTTCTACGATGCGAAGGACAACCGTCTCGCATTGCAGGAATATCTCTCGTGCGCAGGCTGCCACAACGATGCTGGGCAGGATGGCCGCGTGTGGGATTTCACCGGATTCGGCGAAGGTCTGCGAAATACGATCACGCTGCGCGGACACGGCACTCACGGCGCACTGCACTGGACTGGGAACTTTGATGAGTTTCAGGATTTTGAAGGCCAGATTCGCAGCTTCGCAGGCGGACTCGGCTTGATTGCAGGCGGCACGCCGAACCCCACGCTCGGCGCTCCGAACGCCGGTCGCAGCGCAGACCTCGACGCACTGGCTGCATACCTCGCATCGCTCAATAAAAGCGGCGCGAGCCCAGCGCGTGCGGACGCTGCAACACTCCCCGCCGCAGCTATCGCCGGGCGCACGATTTTCAAGCAGCAGAACTGCGCGAGCTGCCATGGCGGCGTGAATTTCAGCAACAGCGCTCTCGGCGTTTTCCGCGACATCGGCACTCTCAAACCCAGCAGCGGCCAGCGTCTCGGTGGCGCACTCACCGGGCTTGATGTGCCGACTTTGCGCGGGCTGTGGGCCACGGCTCCGTATCTGCACGACGGCGCGGCGGCGACACTCGGCGCGGCGGTGCGTGCACACAACGGCGTGACACTCAGCGATGCGGACCTCGGAAATCTCGTCGCCTACTTGAACAATCTCGATGACAGCATCGTCTCCGCACCCGTGTCGCTCGGCGTCACACTCAGCGCTCCGGCGAGTGCGAGCGCAGCGTTCAGTGTTACCGCAAGTTTCAGCAGTGCAGCCACGGGCTTTGCGCTGGGCGACATCGCGGTGACGAATGGCGTCGCGAGCAATCTGCAAGGCAGCGGCGCGAACTACACTTATACAGTCACGCCAACTGCGGTTGGGAATGTCGTCATTTCCGTGGGTGCGAATCTCGCCTCGGATGCCGATGGCGATGGCAATCTAGCGTCGAATACACTGACAGTGAACTACACCACCAGCGGCCCGACGGTCCTGCTGGCGGATGATTTCAACGACAACACGCGCGATGCCGCGAAGTGGAATGTGGGCACGATCTTCGCGCAGATCGAAGCAGGCGCGGCTGGTTTTGACAGCGCGATTCCCGTCGTTGAACGCAATCAGCGCGTGGAGGTGCAGCCGCGCGCAAATGTCGCAGGCGATCACTATGCCGGCTATGTCACAACGGCTGCGTTCGACTTTACCGATGCAACGGCGAGCGTGCGTGTGCAACAGACGGCAAATGGCGATGCAGACACTTACTTTGCAGTGGCAAAAGACCCGCAGAATTTCCTCCTTATGGTTGTGGAAGGCGGTGCTCTCTATCTCGATCAAGCAGTCGCAGGTAGCCGACAAATTTCCGTCCACAATTACAACGCGACGCAACAGCAATACTGGCGCATCCGCCATACCTCTGGCAGTCCGGCGCGAATCGCGTTTGAAACGAGCGCCGACGGCACAACGTGGCAGACGCTCCGCACGGACAATACGCGCTTTGTCATGACAGCGACGAAAGTGGAGTTCGGTGCTGGAACGTGGACGCCGGTCGCCACGCCCGGAACGGCAATTTTCGATTTGTTCCAACTCGTGCGAACGGCCGTCACGCCGCCCGCAAATCTCCCGCCAGTCGCGAGACCGGGCGGCCCTTACGCGGCGACTCGCGGCGTCGCGCTCACGCTCAATGGTTCCGCTTCCACCGATGCGGACGGCACGATTTCCAACTACGCATGGAGTTTCGGAGACGGGACGACTGGGAGCGGTGTGTCGCCGGGGAAGACCTACGCAGCGGCGGGCACATTCACCGTCTCGCTGACCGTGACCGACAACGCGGGCTCGACGAACACAGCGACGACAACCGCTGTGATTACGGCACCGGCAAACGTCCCGCCAGTCGCACGACCCGGCGGCCCTTATGCGGGCACGACGGGAGTTGCAGTTGCGTTCAACGGCAGCACGTCCACTGATGCGGATGGCACGATTGCCAGCTATGCGTGGAATTTCGGCGACGGCACCACAGCCACTGGCCCGACACCGACGAAGACTTACAGCACTGCGGGCACATTCACCGTTGCGCTGACAGTCACCGACAATTCCGGCGCGACGAACACCGCTAACACCACGGCGACGATCACTTCAACGCCCGTGAACCAGCCGCCCGTCGCACGTCCCGGCGGGCCATATAGCGCGACTGTCGGCACGGCGCTCACGCTGAACGGCAGCGCATCGTCCGATCCCGATGGCAGCATCGCGAGCTACGAATGGCGGATGGGCGATACAACGCGCATGACCACCGTGCTCAGCGACGATTTTGCGGACAACGCACGCGATGCTGCGAAATGGAGCGTCGGCACCGTCTTCGGCATCATCTACGCGGGCGCGGCGGGATATGATCCCGGCATCACGGTCGCGGAACGTAATCAACGAATCGAAATCGTCCTGCGCAGCGGCGTGAGCAATGACCGCTTTGCTGGCTACGTCACCGCGAATACGTTCGATTTCACCGGCGGTGCCGTGAGCGCGGAAGTCGTGCAGGCGGGCGCGGGGCAATCGAACACGCTCCTCGCCGTCTGCCAGTCATCGAGTAATAGCGCCATCATGGTCGAGGAGGCTGGCGTGCTTTATTGCTGCCAGTTTGTTGGAGCGGCGATCTCGTATCAGGCCGTCACCTACAGTCCCACGCAGCAGCGTTTCTGGCGCATCCGTCACGTCCCCGGTGCGACGCCGCTCTGGGCCTACGAAGCCAGCGCCGATGGTGCGACGTGGCAGCCACTGCACAGCACGGCGGTGCAATTTCCTGTGACCGCAGTGCGCGCAGAAATCACAGCCGGCACTTGGCAGCCGGAAACAGCGCCGGGCACTGCGATCTTCGACAATTTCAAATTCACGCGCACCTCGACCGTCGCCGAGACCGTGCTCACCGGGTCCAGCCCGAGCATCACCTACACCGTGCCCGGTGCATATACCGTGCGCCTGAAAGTCACCGACAACGGCGGCGCAATTAACGAAGCCACGACCACCGTAAACGTCGCGAGCGGCGGGCCTCAGGCACTCAATGTGATTGTCGCCGCCCCCAAAGCTAACGGCGGCACCAACAATAACACCGCCTCCGCGCCCGCCTTCCTGCTCCAGCACGAAGACACTGCAACAGCCGGAACCACAGGCCCCCTCGCATTCACCGAGCTTCGTGGAAAATGGATCGGCATCTCATCGGCAAACACGCTCGCCGACACGGCCAGGATCAATCTTTCCCTAGGTAAAACCGGGAGCCTCACCGGAAAACTCACTCTACCAAACAGCGTCATCCCATTGAGCGGGCGCATCTCACGCGACGGCACGGCGGCAATCAAAATTCCGCGCAAAGGAGCAGAGCCATTACGTGTTCAACTCGCGTTCGATCCCGTCACACACGTGTTGCGTGGCGCACTGCACAGCGATGCACTCATTGTTGAAATCATCGGCCATCACGCACTCTTCGACACGGCAAAGACACCGCTACCAACCGAATGGAGTGGCCACCACGTCACAGCACTCGCGACGAGCGTGGGCAGAGCTTCACTGCGAGCGAACGTCGCCGCAGACGGCTCCGTGCGCATCAACGGCAAACTGCCCGGCATCAAAATCCCATTCATCGCAGGAACGTTGCTCTCACGCGACGGACGGCTCCCCGTCTTCACACACGTCCCCGGCACAAAAGAAATTCTGAGTGGCTGGCTGCAATTCTCCACGACCGGAGAAATCCGCGCCGACCTAGGCTGGTTCCGCGACCAGACCGTCGAAGCCCTCGGCACACCCGGCGTGGAGTAACCAAGCTCCCGCAATAGTCCGTGACGGACGATGCTTCGGCGCAAGCGATCGGTGCAAAAGAAAACCCGCGCAGTGCGGGGACGAGGGTCGCACTGCGCGGGCTTCGAGGAGGAATCCGTTGGGTTAAGGAACGGTTCCGGGAAATGTTTAGCGCTTGCTGAACTGGAAGCGCTTGCGGGCTCCGGGTTGACCGGGCTTTTTACGCTCTTTCATGCGCGAATCGCGGGTGAGCAGGCCCTCGGCTTTCAGCGCGGGGCGGTTTTCTGCGTTCACTTGCAGGAGTGCGCGGGCGATGCCGAGGCTGGTCGCACCGGCCTGACCGGAGACGCCGCCGCCTTTGGCGTTCACTGCGATGTCAAAAGTGTTGATGGTCTTGGTAATCTCCAAGGGCTTGAGCACTGCGCTTTGCTGCGCGGCGACTGCGAAGTATTCGGAGTAAGGACGTCCGTTGATGACGATTTTGCCGGTGCCTGCGGTGAGGCGGACCTGCGCGTTGGATGTCTTGCGACGGCCTGTTGCTGAATAGACGGTGGACATGTTGCTTTAGGAAATTTTGCCGACGGCGACTGGGTTCTGTGCGGTGTGGGGATGAGTCGGGCCGCCGTAAACTTTGAGCTTGGTGATCTGCTGACGACCGAGGCGGGTGTGGGGAATCATTCCCTTGATGGCGCCCTGGATGACCAACTCAGGACGACGCGCGCGGCGTGCCTTGAAGGTCTCGCTCTTGTGGCCGCCGACGTAGCCGGAGAAGGACATGTATTCCTTCTGGACTTCTTTTTTGCCGGTCACGCGGACTTTGTCTGCGTTGATGACAACTACGAAGTCGCCGGTGTCCACGTGTGCAGTGAATATGGCCTTGTTTTTACCACGGAGGAGGAATGCTGCTTTGACGGCGACGCGTCCGAGCACTTGATCGGCGGCGTCAATGACCCACCAGTTGCGTTTCACTTCGTTTGTTTTTGCGGAAAATGTGCCCATGGCTTTAGAAAAGAGGCGCGGAACCTAGGAGCCGTGAAGCTGGGTGTCAACGCATCTTTTTAACGTTTTCACTGTCACACCCCGGCGCATCTAAATACCCGCCTTCCACAGCCCGAAATGCCGCATCGCCTCGACCACGCCTGCGCTGGCGACGCCGTTCGCGAGGTAGCCGCCTGCGGTGCGCACGGTGAGCTTCACTTCCTCGCACGAATTCGACGGGCACATCACAAATCCGGCGAAGCGACCGTCAAGCATCGCGAGATCATTGTGGTGATCGCCTGCTGCAAACACGTGCTCGCGTGCGATGCAGAGTTTGCTGGCGAGTTCGCCGAGCGCGGTGCCTTTGCTGTAGTTGATGTGGCAAAAGCGCACGTAGATGGTGTTGCGCTGGTAGCTGAAGAGCGGGAGGCGCGCGCGCAGCTTGTCGAGGAAAACACAGAGCCGATCCATGTCCGCATCGGTCGTCGTCACCGCGCCGATGAAACGCCCGTGGTCGTGGATCGCATTCGCGCCGTTCAGCATTTCCAAAAAGGCCAGCACCTCCGCCAGCAGCGGTTCCGCGAGGTGAAACATCTCCGCGTGATCGCGCGCCGCCTGTCCGTTCCAGTCACCGAACGGCTCCCAGCCTCCGTCATTCGCGCGGCGGAAAACATCGCGCTCCTCCACGATGGCAAAGTCGGGCTCGATGGGAAATTGGAACTCCTTTTTCAGCCCCTCGTCGAGATGCCACAGCGTGCGCCCCGTGTTCACCGCCCACTGCACGCCCTGCGCGCGCAGCTCCTTCAGCATCACAAAAAGCTCCGGCACCACCGGCGGCTTTTGTCCGTGGTTGATGAGCGTCCCGTCGAAATCCGTGCTGAGCAATTTAATCATGTGTTGTGTATAGAGAGTGTGCCATTGTCGCGTGAGTCGTCCGCAACAAAGGCGGCGACACTCCACTCTCAGCCAATAACTTCAACTCGAAATGAAAAGCGCCTACGAACTCGCCATGGAACGCCTGCAAAAGCAGTCGCCAGTCACCAAAATCACCGCCGAACAAAAAGCCGAACTCGCCCGGCTCGACACGCTCTACAAAGCCAAAAAAGCCGAGCGCGAACTTTTCCTCCGAGGCGAAATCGCCAAGGCACAGGCGCAAGGCGACGCCAATTCCGTGGACGAACTCCAGCAGCAACTCAGCCGCGACCTCCGCCGCATCGAGGATGAATTGGAGGGCAAAAAGGAGAAGGTGCGGGCGGGGAAATAGGGGTGGCGTTGCAAGTTATCTGTCCGTCACTACATCCCTTCATGTTGAGAGTTCGATGGCGCTCACGTGCCGCCATATAAAAAGTCGGCCTCTTCGACACTTCATCGAAGCAGATTCGGAGAAAGAAGTTTAACGACCTATTCCTTTATGGATAGACGGCTAAGAAGTCTGGATACTTGGCCAACACATTTGCGATGCGTGGCAGGTGTTGCCTTTGGATTCTTCAGATGGCATTCGATAGCCCGTTGAAGCTGGAGAACTGTTGCCGAAATGGACTTGGCTTGTTCAGAGAAGGTCATTTCAGGAAATGTGCGTGTATCGTTCTTGTGTCTTCGTGTGGTCATGAGATGAGGTTAGTCGCCAGCCATTAGTAGGAAGACGATAAAAAAGACGGGGAAATGTCCGTCGTAGATGTCTTTAAGGTTCTGCTGCGGCTGCTCTCCATCGAGATGCATAGATCCAGTTTTGTTGTTGCTGGCGACCGCATTGACCTTGGCTCCCTTCAATTCAAAAGTGTCATCCAGATTAACAATAAACTGAAATACAAGCTGAGCCGTCTTGAATCGTTTTTGGATGCCCGCCAACATTTTGCGGGCCTGCGCTAGTGCGATCTGGTCGGTTGCTGCCTCTTCCGATGGAATATTATTGGCGCGACCGAGTGCGATGGCGATGTCTCTTTCGTTAAGATTCGCGAAGTTGAGCGTTCCGACGGCCTCAACCATTCTGCGCCCGGCTGCATCTTTGCTGGAAGTCCAAGTCGTGGTTGTAAAGAAGCGATAGCTATCGAATACTTTTCCAAGAGTCGTGCTCTTGTCCATTTCCATAACCCCATTCTTGACGACTGTTGTGTCGTTGGCTGGCAGAATACCGGAAATTCCACCTGACTTTATTAAAAAAATCCAAGCAACAACTCCAATCGCCGCAATTCCGACGACAATCAACGCGAGAGAAACATTGTTTTTCGGGGCTGCATTTGCTTGCTGCCTAGGGATATATGCTCGCGGTGTTGCCACTCGATGTGCTCGTGGTTGCTGCGTGGAAGTCACCTGCGGAACTGGAGCCTGAGATGCTCTCGACTTTGGGGCGGCGGCCGATACGCGTTGAATGGGCGTTTGGCCTACTCGCGGCTGGGGCTGAAATAGCTTTCCTAACGGTTGCCAGTCCGAAAGTCCGTCCTGCCATGCCAGATCGGCGTATGATAAACTGCCTTCCCTAAGAAGCTGTTGAATTTCGGGATCTTCAAATGGTCCTGATTGTGCGCCATTCTTCCAAATATAGGTGCTCATGAGTCTTGAGTCCTGAACTTCAGAGACTTCACGCTTTTGATTCGGGGAAGGGAAGAAAAATCGCTGATAAGTTTTCAGCGCAGGAAATAGGGGCAGATTATTTGCATCACACCGGCAAAATCAGCCCCCTCGCCACCGCAAAGTGCGGGGAAAAGCTGCGCGGGAATCGCCGTTGACCTTAGCGCCGTCGTGATACAGAGTTGTATCACCATGAAAACAGCAACCGTGCGCGACCTGAGAAACCATTTTGCAGACGTGGCTAAATGGATTGAACACGGCGAACCCGTGACGATCACCCGCAACGGAACCGCCTTCGCCACGCTCTCCCCGGCGAAGGCCGAAAAGCCGCGCAAGGTGGATTGGGCAGCGCGGCTCGCAAAGCGCAAGCCGGTTGGACGCAAACTGACAGAAGAAGAAACCAACGCCCTTTGGTCGCGGTTGCGGGATTAGGCGCATGGAAGCCGCCTACCCCGATTCATCCTTTCTC